>CAZHDX010000166.1:0-2922 GCA_964531195.1 uncultured Nitrosopumilaceae archaeon | reverse complement strand
GACTTCACACCAACTAGGAAGAAAGGAGAAAGAGCAATGAAGCGATTAATGGTATCTGTTCCTGATGAGATGGAACGAGCATTGGAAAAGGAACGTAAAGAGAGAATGTTGGAAACTATCCCTGAAACTATTCGGGTTATTCTTAGTGAATATCTAAGAAAATAATCTAAGGGCATAACCCACATCTACCTTTAAGGTCTTTTTGTCCTTTATCTAAATCTCGTACAATCGATTTTCGTCTTACTTCAAATTCTTGTAATGCCTTATTTTCTTTGAGTTGATTCAAATCATAAACAAGATCTTTGAATATATTCAAAAGTGCGTATTGTCGTTTTATTGACCGAACATAATTAAGTAATTTTTCAAGAGATTCCTCGTTTCCATGTGCAAAGTTTCTATTCCCCCACATTAGTGAAGACATTTCACCTTTTTTTATTAAGGTAAGCTTTTCTTTTTCTGATATGCCATTATTATCATTCATTAATTCAGTATAGATCATATCTTTGAATCCTCTAGTGTAACAATGAGGTTCAGCGTGAGCATGATATTCTTCTGACATAGATAAACCGATTATATTACTAATCGAGGCTAACCGTTTATCGATAAATTTGTTAAAAGCATCAATTTCACCTTGAATTGATTCTATTTTTGCAATTGAATATTTCATTGCTTCTTCAAATAATAGTAGAATGTCACCATAGCTAGAAAGATGGCTTATCATTTCATGATAATCTTCGTGTAATTCTGCCCAATGACTATGAATTACTCGGATTTCCCCACCCTCAAAGAATACTTGTCCATTTACAGATTCCATTTTTAAAATATTAAGAATGTTTTGTTTGTGTTTTTCATTCTTATCAATTATTCTTTTTTTAGCTTCTGCACGATGTTGTAATATTTGGTCAGCCACAAATACTACCACCGTTACAAGAATGAAGCCATACATCAGATAATTTCCTATAGTCGGTTGATCTTTTGGCTCGGAATGATAAATCTGCATGTATAGGAGATAAAATATAGGAATGAGTGGAAGTAGGTAAATCCATTTGGGGATTTTTGGTTTGTTCATTTCTCAGATCCGAAGATCGTACCTGTAAATATAAAATAGCTGAAATGAGCCGATTTTTACAGATTTTTGATGAGCCGTCAGTTTGACAGAACCACAAAACAGACACTGTTCAATCTTGGGGACATTTTGGACCGATGTCAAATTAGGGACATAGGGTGTAAAATTAGGGGCAGAAGATAATTGAGTACAAATAGAATAACAAGTTCATATATCAAAACTTTCTTATAACTTTCCTTGGATTTGGGTTAAAATGAAGGCAACGGAGACACAATTAGTAAAATTTTTGCAAGGAACAAAACAATTTGTTATTCCTATTTACCAACGCACATATAGTTGGACTGAAAAACACTGTGAACAGTTATGGGAGGATATTATTCAAGTCGCAAAAAATGCTTCCAATCCTGCTCACTTTATCGGATCAATTGTATACATTGAAAAAGGAATTTACCAAGTCTCATCAGTCCCTCAACTTCAAGTAATTGATGGTCAACAAAGGTTAACCACACTTTCTCTTCTTTTAGCCGCTTTTGGTAAAGCATTAGAGAAAAAGGGGGATGGAAAAGACATTACAAAAAACAAAATCAACAATTATTTTCTATTCAATAATGATGAAACTGGAGAAAAACGATACAAACTCGTTCTAACTCAAAGTGACAAAGAAACACTGATGTTTATCCTGGATGGACAAGAAATTCCGAAAAAATATTCAAAAAACATTGTAAATAATTACAAATTTTTTGAGGATAAATTTACAAAAAATAGTGTTGACCTTGATGCATTATATCAAGGAATTTGTAAGTTAATTGTAGTCGACATCTCACTTGATAGCAATTATGATAATCCACAATTAATCTTTGAAAGTCTAAACTCTACAGGATTAGATCTTTCACAGGCAGATTTAATTCGTAATTTTGTCCTAATGGGGTTAGACAGTAAAAAACAAGAGCAAATTTACACCAAATTCTGGTTTCCAATGGAACTAGATTTTGGTCACGCACAAGGCTCTGATTATTTTGATAGATTCATGAGAGATTATCTTACTATAAAAACTGGTCAAATCCCAAACATAGGTGAAGTTTATTCAAGCTTTAAGGATTACCTTAGGTCTGCCAAGCAAACCATTGATGACTTGGTTGCGAACATTCGTTATTACTCAGAATTTTTTACAAAACTAGCCTTTGAAAAAGATGAAGATATTCAACTTAATCAAATCATACATAACATCAATACACTCAAAGTAGATGTAGCGTATCCATTCTTACTTGAAATTTATGATGATTATTACCAAAAAAGAATAACAAAATCAGATGTGTTAGAAATATTCAAACTAGTAGAAAGTTATGTTTTCAGAAGAGCAATATGCGATATTCCTACAAACTCACTAAACAAAACCTTTGCAAATCTAGTAAGTGAGATCGAAAAAGACAGCTATTTAGAAAGTATCAAAGCGGCTTTTGCTCTTAAAGATTCGTATAGACGTTTTCCAAAGGATGTAGAATTTAAAGAGAGCTTCATGATAAAAAATATTTACAACTCTAAAAATAGAAAATATCTATTTGATAAATTAGAAAATTATGAAAGAAAGGAACTAGTCAATGTTGATGATTATACTATAGAACATGTCATGCCACAAAATAGAAATCTTTCACGCGAGTGGAAAAGTGATTTGGGCGAAAAATGGCTGGAAGTTCATGAAAAATATCTTCATACAGTTGGCAATCTCACGTTAACTGGCTACAATCCAGAATTAAGCGATAAACCTTTTTTAGAAAAGCGAGATATGAAAGGTGGTTTTGCAGACAGTCCAATACGCCTAAACTCTAGTCTAGGTAATCTTGGACATTGGAATGAAA
>CAZHDX010000165.1:0-3019 GCA_964531195.1 uncultured Nitrosopumilaceae archaeon | reverse complement strand
AAAATAATGACGGAATAAGCAATGAGCTTTCTCTGTCATTGCTTAAGAAAGATGATGAAATAAATTGACAAAATTTGAAGAATTAGGGATTAAGAAATCCATACTTGATGCGTTAAAGGATGTAAATTTTCGTGAACCTTTTCCGATCCAAGCAGCAGCAATTCCCGTTCTTCTTTCAGGCCAAGATGTAATTGGACAAGCTCATACAGGAACAGGTAAAACTGCAGCATTTTCATTACCAATTCTTCAACATATTGTCCCAAAGGGAGGCATACAAGCATTGATTTTAGCTCCAACAAGAGAACTTGCAGTTCAAATTTCTGGTGAAATAAACAAATTTGCAAAATACACAGGGTTAAGAAATGTTACAGTTTACGGAGGACAAAGCATCAATGTTCAATTCAACGATCTTGAAAGAGGTGTAGAGATAGTAGTAGCTACTCCTGGTAGACTTATTGATCACCTAAAACGTGGCTCCATAGAATTGAATGATATCAAATATGTAGTGCTTGATGAAGCCGATACAATGCTAGATATGGGCTTTATCGATGACATTAAATTTATTCTAGATCTTGCTCCTGAGCAAAAAATAACCGCACTCTTTTCTGCTACAATGCCTCCAGAAATCCTTCGACTTGCAGAAAAATATATGAAACATCCACAACAGATTTTCATAGATGCTGATGATCTGAGCGGTGAAGGAATAGATCAAGCATTTCTCATTATTAGAGATCGTGAAAAGACCGACTTTCTAATGAAATTTATTAAAGAAAATAGAAACGGCCAAACTATAGTGTTCTGTTCTACGAAAGATAGAACAAGAAGAGTTACGCATGAACTTGTCAAAGCAAACTTTAACGTGGTTTCAATTCAAGGAGATTTATCACAATTTAGGCGCGATAAATCTATGTATATGTTCAAAAAGGGTAAAGCTGACATTTTGGTAGCAACTGATGTTGCTGCAAGAGGAATCGATGTGCCAGAAGTTGCATTAGTAGTAAATTATGATGTACCAAACCAGGATCTGGTTTATTTTCATAGGATTGGAAGAACTGCAAGAGCAGGAGCAAAAGGGCGTGCAATTACTTTGGTATCTTATTCCTCAATTGGAGATTTTCGAGCTATTTCTGGACAAACCAAAGTAAAAATGACTGATCTAAATAAAGAATTGGGAATTGAAGTAAAAATTCCTGATACTCTAAAAAGAGAAGTTAGCCAAAACCGTGGATTCGGTGCGAATCGCAGACAATGGGGGAATCGTCATGGTGGCGGAGGTCGTAGATATGGAAACAGGGGTGATAATAGTGCGAGACGCTCTAATGCAGGTAAACACTATTACGGCTTGAAAAGTCGTTGGTAGAAAACTGTAAATAAAATCGGTCAATATATTTAGGGATAGTTACTATGATTTAATGAGATAAAAATGGAAAAAGCTAAACCTGTAAACTCAAAGACATGGCAAACAGAAGTGATAAATTCACAGATCCCAGTATTTGTCGATTTTTGGGCAGAATGGTGCGGTCCGTGCAGAATGGTTAGTCCTGTGGTTGAAGAACTGGCTGAGGAATATGGTGGTAAAGTCAATTTCGTCAAAGTAAATGTTGATGAAAATAATGAACTTGCATCAAAATATAATGTTTTTAGTATACCGACACTCGCTATCTTCAGCAAGGGTGAAGTAATTGCACAACAGGTCGGCGCTGCTTCAAAAGCATCATACAAAAATATGCTAGATAAAGCACTACAAAAAGTATAGCCTTAAAAACTAAATTAAATTTTTTAATCTAAAATAATTAATAACGGTCACACCAACTTTTTACATGTCTTTTGGAGAAGTCGATACACTTAACCTGCTTTTTGAAAAACTTCAAAACCTATTAAATGATTCACAAGGATATTATGAATCGTTTCTTGATGCAAACACACTTTACAAACAAGGAAAATTATCAGATAAAGAATTTTTTGAAAAACTTGGTGATTATGTTGTCGCATATTCGGCATTAGAATTTCTTGCAGTAAAAGTAATTTTTGAATTGAAAAAATCTTTTGATAAAATTAATACTGGTTCCCAACAAGGGATTACACAAATGACTGGTTCGATGCAACAAGGAGGTTTGTCAGCTAGTCCTCCACCTACTCATATTTCATCTGCAGCTATGCCCGGATTTGGCCGACCACCTTCTATAATTTCAGCAGCTGCAGCTTTTAGTAATCCCGGCGCACTTCCTACTCCTGATCCTAATTTAATGCCTAAGTCAGTTACAAGTGGTTCTGTTTGCTCTTCCTGCGGAAGCCAGATAAAACCAACAGCAAAGTTCTGCACTAAATGTGGTAATAAGATTAGTTAACTAAAATACAATTGAGGTATTTTTATCTAGAAATCATCTAGTCTTGGTTTGTTCCGCACTGAGTACAGAATTTGGCATTTATTGAAATCTTAAATCCACATTCTGGACAAAATTTTGTCGAAGAGTCGGTTTCCGTTTGTATGCCTCCATAAATTCCAGCATTTACCGATTTAACTGCTCCTGTAGGAACAAAAGTCTCATCATCAATAATTGGTACTGGGGCAAAATCTTTCTCCTCTATAAACGCCATTATTCTAGGAATTACTTGATTTGGATTTTTAGGATCTGGAATCATATCTCCAAGCCAAAATGCAAACCTTGTTAAGGTAAGTTCTGGCGTTGAGAAAGTTAACGTGTGATTTGACATATAGTCTTCAGACGCTGTCTTTCCATTGAATACCTTCATTATCTGAAATAGTACGGGTAGCCGTATATTGTTTTTTGTGTACTTTGAAAAGGTTTATGATGAAAATTAGATCGCACGATAAATGTTTTCGGTAGAAGTTAACAACCATGTCGAACAGTAAGATCTCTGAAAACAAGCAATTTTACATAATCTCCCGTAAAAAAGATCGGAAACCAGTTGGTTGCATTTTTTTGTTTTAATTGACAAAAAAATGAAGAGAAAGGTTTTAATCAGTGTAAATTACCAGTTTTAACGAATTGGATTA
>CAZHDX010000164.1:0-3110 GCA_964531195.1 uncultured Nitrosopumilaceae archaeon | reverse complement strand
TTTTCGGAAATGTTCTGCGCCTAAAACACACGCATGCCCAACCTGAGCAGCTATTTTTCCGGTACCCATGTTAAGATCCTTTCTTACTACAATTACCTGTTTAACCAAACCCATGTTAATTTTTAAAACCAATCAGAGTATGTTAAACTTTTGAATTGAATTAAATAATTGTATTAGATTAAAAAATTATGGATTATGATGTCATAGTAGCAGGTGGCAGCGTTTCAGGATTACTTTGTGCACGAGAGATAGCAGCTCAAGGACACAGCGTTTTGGTAATAGAAGAAGATTCAGAGATTGGTTCACCTGAACATTGTGGAGGCCTTGTAAGCATCATGGGAATAGATGAGCTTGCAATTATTCCTATGAGAGCAACGCTTGATAACAAGATTAGATCAGCGACAGTTTTTTCACCTTCAGGAAAGAGTTTTTCTCTTGATGCTACTGCTCAGAAGATAATAGTTTTAGACAGACGCGAGTTTGATAAACAAATTGCGCATCATGCACAAGTTAATGGTGCAGAAATTCGAGTCAGAACATCATTAAGGGAAATCTCCAGCGACGGAGTCAAAACCTCAGAAGGTTCACTAAAATGTAAAGTGATAGTAGATGCCAGAGGCGTTTCATCTCTAATTCAAAAAGACAGAACTGGAATATTGCAATCCGCGCAATACGAAATTTATGCTGATTGGATTGAAAAAGATAGAATTGAAGTATATTTTGATCAGCAAAAATTTCCTGGGTTTTTTGGATGGATTATTCCTACTAGACGAGATGAAGCAAAAATAGGTGTGGCAGGCAAGGGCATTAATGCAGCGGTCGCCCTAGAAAATTTTCTTAGAGAAAAAGGCAAGTATTCTACCATAAGAAAAATATTTGCTCCAATCTGGATAAAAGGACCCATACAAAATTTTGTATCAAAAAACATTATTACTGTAGGTGATGCGGCAGGCCAATCAAAACCAACTACAGCGGGAGGAATCTATTCCTGTGGCCTTGGTGGAATGATTGCTGGACAAAGCATCTCCAAATTTCTAGAATCTGGTAGATCAGATAATCTTCTTGAATATCAAAAAACATGGCTAGAAAAATTTGGTCAAGAGTTTGAACACATGCTTCTAGCTAGAAATATCCTTGAACGATTAGATAACAAATCAATTGATAAAATTTTTGATTCTGTTACTCCAAAAGTTCTAGAAGAGATCGCAAAAGAAGGATCGTTTGACTTTCATGCAATATCCGTAGCAAAACTTCTTGGCGTAAAGGGTTCAGTCAAGGCAGTGCAAGCAATTTTGGGAAATGAGTTTAGAAGAATGTTAACATGAGATATACTAATAAATAATAAGCAAGGTATAAATTCGGTTTTTTATCAGTCTGAATATGTCGTCATCTATAGCATTACCAGTATGTAGCTCGTGTCACAGACCAATAATGCCTAACGATAAATGTGTCAAATTCAATTGTCCCAATTGCGGAGAAGAGCTCCTTTGGAGATGTGAAAGCTGCAGAGAGGCTGCAAGACTGTACCGATGCAAATCCTGTAACTTTGATGGTCCATAAAAAATGACGCGCCTTCTGCTTAAAGCAAAAATTCTTCCGACAGGCACAGAGGTAGATTTAGACAAGGTTGCAAAAAAGATCGAAGTCACTCTGAAAGATGGAATAAAGATGCCAAAATACACAAAGGAGCCATTAGCTTTTGGTCTCTATTTTATTAGTGCAGAGTTTTCACTAGATGACAGAGAAGGACAGATGGACTCGCTTGAAAATGCCATCAAGACAATTGAGGGAGTAGGAGAGTTTGAAGTCTTGGGATTAAGTCGAGCATCTGTAGATGTAAAGTAGGGTGAGTTTTGGTGCGCAAAGATGAACCCCTTCAAATGCGAGTAGGGGAAGCAAAACAGCGGGATGTAGGCAAAAGACGAGCACGCATTGAACCAGAAGCTATGGAATATCTAAAAGTAGAGCCAGGAGACATGATTGAGATAATAGGTAAAAGATCTAGCTGCGCAATAGTTTGGCCGACAGATGATGAAAGCAAAGCACCAGACACAATTAGAATTGATGGTCAAACGAGAAAAAATGTAGGAGTCGGAATTAGTGATATAGTTAATGTAAGAAAGATTGTTGCAAAACCTGCAAAAAGTGTCATATTAATGCCAGTAAATGGAAATGTCACAGTCGATAAAGAATTTACTGACTTTGTAAAAAATAGACTCAAAGGATTACCACTTTCAGAAGGGGATGAAATTTCTGTTATGATTCTTGGAAACTCTATGGACTTTAAGATTCACAAGATTTCTCCAAAAAATGTTGTGAAGATAGAAAGAACTACCGTACTGACTATTCTAACTGAAACGTCGGTTGACAAGAAGATAAGAGTGACTTATGAGGAAATTGGCGGACTAAAACTCCAAACAAAAAGAATGAGGGAAATTGTAGAATTACCATTGAAACATCCAGAAGTGTTTCAAACATTTGGAATCGAACCCCACAGTGGAATTTTGTTGTATGGTCCACCAGGATGTGGAAAGACTTTGATTGCCAAAGTACTTGCAAGTGAATCAGAAGCGAATTTTTATTCAATAAACGGTCCAGAAATAATGAACAAGTATTATGGAGAGACAGAGGCTAGACTACGTGATATCTTCAAAGAAGCAAAGGAAAATTCTCCTAGCGTAATATTTATCGATGAGATTGATGCAATAGCGCCAAAAAGGGAGGAAGCATATGGAGATGTAGAAAAAAGAGTAGTAGCTCAACTTTTAGCATTAATGGATGGACTAACTGATAGAGGAAATGTCATAGTTTTAGGAGCTACAAACAGACCTGAAAGTGTTGATCCCGCATTGAGGAGACCTGGAAGGTTTGATAGAGAAATTGAAATTTCGGTTCCAAACGCAGATGGAAGACTAGAGATATTGCATATTCACACAAGAGGAATGCCACTAGATGAAGATGTAGACTTGAGGATACTTGCATCAGAATTACATGGTTATACAGGTGCAGATATCAAATCACTGTGTAGAGAAGCTGCAATGAAATCACTCCGAAACTATCTACCAGAAATAGATATGGAAACAGAAAAAATTTCCACCGAAGTTTTAAAA
>CAZHDX010000163.1:0-3125 GCA_964531195.1 uncultured Nitrosopumilaceae archaeon | reverse complement strand
TTGTAGACGAAGTTTCTCAAAGACAATCATTTGGAGTAGTATTTGGTTTAAGCGGAGGAATAGACTCTGCAGTGGTTGCAAGTTTGTGTTCCAAATTTCTGAAAGAAAAATCACTTGCTCTCATAATGCCTGACTCTAGAATAACGTCTAAAATTGATACCGAAGAAGCAATCAAGATGGTAGACAAGATTGAGATTGAATACAAGCTGATAGATGTTGGGTTAATTAATAAAGAATATTCAAAATATTTGGAACCTAATTCCTTGGCTTATGGAAATCTTACGGCAAGGATACGAGCAAATATTTTGTACTATTATGCCAATGCTAAAAAATACCTAGTATTAGGTTCCAGTGATAAAAGCGAATTTCTTATAGGATATTTTACAAAATTTGGAGATGGCGCAGCCGATCTACTCCCAATGGCGTCACTTTATAAAACTCAAATTCGTCATCTTGCAAAATTTCTTGGAGTTTCTGATTCAATCATAAAAAAGAAAAGCAGCCCGGGTTTGTGGGAAGGACATTTTGCAGAAACTGAAATTGGTTTAAGCTATGAAGAAATTGATTCTATTCTTCATTGTTTATTTGACAAAAATTTTTCTGTACAAGACGTGGTTAAACATACAGGCATTGATAGTTTATCTGTAGATAAAATCTACAAAATGTGCAAAAATAGCGAACACAAGAGGATAACACCAAAGATTTGCCAAATATAAAAAATGGGATTTGAATTGAAGATTTTTGACACACTAACAGAAACAGAAAAGGAGATAGATATCGCAGGAACTGTTAGAATTTATCTCTGTGGAGTGACTGTTTATGATGAAAGTCACATAGGTCATGCAAGAACCATTATAGTATTTGATGTACTACGAAAATTTCTTGAATCGCAAGGAATCACTGTGAAATTTATCCAAAATTTTACCGACGTTGATGATAAGATAATAAATCGTGCAAAGGAAGAAAACATTCCTCCCCTAGAGTTAAGCTCCACATTCATCTCTCACTATTTCAAAGACTTTGACAGATTGAATATCAAAAGAGCTGACAATTATCCAAAGGCAACTGACCATATTGACGAAATGCTAGAATTAATTAAAAACCTCATTGAGAAAAATTATGCATATGTTTCAAAAAATGGGGTATACTTTTCTGTATCAAAATTCAAAGAATATGGCAAGCTTTCAAAGAAAAAAGTTGATGATTTGATAGCTGGTGCCAGAGTTGAAGTAGATGAAACAAAAAACGCTCCACTAGATTTTGCTCTGTGGAAATTTGAAAACGATAATCCTAATTGGTCAAGTCCATGGGGAAATGGAAGGCCTGGATGGCATATAGAATGCTCTGCAATGAGTCTAAAGTATCTAGGTGAAAATTTTGAAATTCATGGAGGGGGAAGAGACCTCATCTTTCCACATCACGAAAATGAAATAGCACAATCAGAATCCTCTACTGGCAAGAACTTTGCAAAAATTTGGATGCATGTAGGAATGGTGACAATAAATGGTGAAAAAATGTCAAAATCTTTAGGAAATACAAAATCAGTAGACTATGTATTAAAAAACTGGAGTCCAAACATAATTAGATTATTTTGCTTATCAGGTCACTATTCTAAACCAATTGATTACTCTGAGGATATACTAGGTGAAACTGTAACAAAATGGCGACAGATAGAAAATTGCTATTTTGAATTGCTTGAAGCTGAAGATCCTCAAGACACGCCAAACAGAATAGAGTTTTTTGAAAACATGGCAAGAAGCACAAAAAAAGAATTTGACGAGGCATTAAAATCTGATTTTAACACATCATTAGCAATTAGTGTATTTTTAAAATTCACAAAGGAGTTGAATAATTTATCTGCATTAGAAACACTTTCTAAAACTATTTCAAATATGGTACTTCCTTCTTTTAAAAACATGTTAGAGATATTAGGATTAAAATTAAAAGAGATTTCAGATAATGAAAGAAGGATAATAAAAGATCTTATTAAAAAACGAAATGAATTACGAGAACAAAAACAATATCAAAAGGCTGATGAAATTAGAAAGCAAATATCTGATATGGGTATAGTTTTGATTGACCACAAAAATAACAAAACAGTATTGTTAAGACAAGAAAAGATGGGTGCAGAAACTTAGGATTTTTTTGTGCGGGCACTCACAAGAGAAACTACGTCTCTATCACGTAATTGGTAGCCAGTTGGCAACCTGACTCCATATCTAACATCTTTTGCATAAAGTAGACCTTTTGTCAAATCAGAATGTATCTCCCTAGCTAAATCTTCTACCGTAGAGCCGTCTTTCATTAAAAATAGATCTGGCAATACTCGTCCTTGTTTGTCTGAAAGATTTTCAGGATTTGCGACTGGATATATCGAGTTCATTTTTAGCAGCTTAAAGACAGTTACGTTAATTGCAAACTGGACGCCAGTTCTCATGTATTCTCCTAATATGCCCTGTGTTATGAAATCGAGAGCTTCTAGTTGTTTATTGTTTAATTCGTTTTTATGCAAAATTTCAAACTGTTCAGAACCTGGAACATATTTTATCAAACCCTTCTGTTCTGCTCTTCTTAAAGAAAGTTCACTATCTGCGCTTGCAGGAATACTTATTGTGTGAACATATTGCTCACGTAATCTATCAAAATTTTTGTCAGCACCGGGTAAATCGATTTTGTTAGCGACAATTAGTGTGGGTTTTGATATATGACGTAATGAAGCTGCAAATTTTTTACTATCATTTGTACTAAAATTATCAAAATCTTTGTTTTCTAATCCTGTTGTCTTAAGCGTCTCTTTTACATGGCTTTCTTTGACTCCTATTCCCCTAAATACATCAGTAAGTGGAATCACAGGTTCTGTTTCTGAATGAATGAGTTTTGAAATTTTGTCTCTGTTTCCTTCTAAAAGTTTTAGATACCACATTATCAATTCTTCTTCAATGTCTGCAACATCTGCAATTGGATCACCATTTCCTACTTCTGTTATTTTGCCAGAAGCATCTACACTTCCTGAGACATCTACTACATGTAACAATGCATCTGATTGAGTTGCAATAGAAAGGAATTGATTGCCAAGCCCTTTGCCGGCCCATGCATCTTTTATTAAACCTGGGAGGTCTATTCGT
>CAZHDX010000162.1:0-3129 GCA_964531195.1 uncultured Nitrosopumilaceae archaeon | reverse complement strand
ATTAAACAAATTCATGCATGAAGCAGATCGGGAATTAGGTGGAATGACTTAAATGCTCAACGGTTTGATGACAGATACCTTCCACAATGGTGACTTTGGAATCGATTCAGAGGCAACAACTGAAGAATCAGAAAAGATTCTCCAAGAGGCTTCAGCAGTTGCAGAGGCAGCAATAAATGACAAATTGCCATCAATGCCTGCCGGTCAGTCTTCGGCACGATACATCTAGGTTTCCTTCTGAGTAAGCCTGTATCGGAAATAAATTCTAAACAAGATAAAAGAGGCAAATAATATTCCAGATGCTACGAGATATACTACGGTATATCCAAACAAATTTACCAATTGTCCTGTAGACAGAGCACCAATGAAAAGACCGACTGTTGTAATTGAGCTGTTTACACCAAGATATTTCCCCTCAAAACCTTGTGGAATGCTTTTAAAAAAAATAATAGAACTTGCAGTGCTAAAAATTGAAAAGGCAATAACCATCAACGAAGCAGAAACAACAGCTACCACAAAAGATCCACTACCTACTGTAAGGGGAATAAACAATCCAGCTACTACTGTCGCGGCTATTCTAGGGCCATATGATAATGATGTAGATCGTTCCTCTCCAATTTTTGAAATAAATCGAGGAGCGACAAAGAAAATTGAGATCATCACCGCCGTCTGAATCATGTAGATTAAGAAAACACCAGAGTTTGAAAAACCGTGATTTTTTAGTAACGGGGTAAAGGCTGTAAAATAGATATTGCTTCCGAGATAAAATAAAAAATTGCTAATATAAAAAATGCCCATTTCATCGGTTATCCTTCCCTTAAAAATTGTAATTATGTGCCTGTAGTCATATAATTCAGGCATCTTGGTAAACACTATATGAAAATGTGATATCACATATCGCAGACCAGACATCGAATATGCTATACTGCTTCTTTCCAAATGGACCTGCGATTCTTTGATTGTCATCGCGATTCCCATAGTGGCAATGCATGAGGCTGCACAGATCAAAAAATATGGTTTTAAATCAAAATAAATGCTACCTACAACTCCTATCAACATAGCACTAAACATGCCTAAGGTTCCAATTATCGAAGTTCTGGCAAAAAGCCATCTCCACTTGTTTCTATTAATGGATTCCATCACCATTAGCTGAGTCACTGGGTTTTTACCCACAAGAAAGAAGCCAAGAATGGGGGAAATAATAAACAGCGGATTGACTGTTTTGGTAAAATACATAGCAAGACAGCAAAGCATAACAGCAAAAAAAGATACTAAAAGGACGGATCTTCTTACATGAAATTTATCAATTATCTTGCCCCAAAATATGGAACCAAATGCCGAAGCCCCATTTTGGAGAGCTGTAATAATTGCAATTTCACTAATATCTCCTCCAAGAAAAATCACATACAAGGGAATTACGGTGCATAATCCCTGAGTGGTGACATTTGAAGGAAAAATATACCAAATCCATGCGCCATTTTTCCCATTCATTGATTTTGTTATTCATGATACAGACCTATTATAGTATAATAGATTCTAAAATTTCTACATCTTGATTATTTTATTGAAAACTAATGAGAAAAATTAATCATGCAGCAGGTGTGCGATGCACACGCCAGACATAAGACCGGATTCCTTTCGGAATCCTAAAGTCAATGGATGACCTTTGTCACCATTTCTTGGGAGTTTTTCATCCCATGGAATGACTTCTCTTTTCTGCGGAAGGGTTTTTCCTTGAGCAGAGTTTGTCTGCTTTCTGCATGACGACTGTCTTAGAAGGATGTTTCTTCGACAGGGACATACTATACGTCAGTAATTTATTTAAGGTTTTATTCAAAATTGAATTTAAAATTTCCATTTCTCTTTAAAACATAAATTTAATTCGTAAATATTCAAATTTTATTGCAAATTTTTCAATGAATACTTTTATGATAGATTTGCTTAATTGATGTAGACAAGAAAAATGGATCTTTATCAGATGATTTATGAATCAAACTTGGAAAGCAGGCTTGAGCAGATGTTGATTGGATTAACAAAAGACATGCCGTCTCCGAAAACTGAAGAAGTAATTCACAAGTTTTTGTTATTTGTGCAACATGCATCTGAAAACTTTTGGGTAACTTTTCACCAATCAAAAACCTATCAAGAAAGGTTGGAATGTTATTACCAATTTTCAAAAAACCAATGCCTTGCAACAGAGGTTTTGATTCGGGATCTAGATTCCATTTCTTCTGATTCCGATATTAAAGAGAATCTGAATTCATTGTTAAAAGAAAGCTTTACTTTTTAGCTAGATCCCAATTCTGAGCGAGATTCTTTAAATTTATCAATCCTGCTTCCCTCCTCATTTACTATATTATCTATAGACATGAGTTTTTCCCGTAGATTATTAATCATGATTCCGACATCATCTGCTTCCTTTTCTACATCGGTTCTTTTTTGCTGAAGTGATCTGATTCCTTGTTTTTCCTCATCAATGTATTGGCCAACTTTTACAAGTTTTTCTTTCAAGTTTTTTATATCTACAGATTCATCTTCTATGCTTTTCTCAAGTTTTGTTCTCTTATCTTTGAGATTTTTAATTAATAGACCAACATAATCAATTGCCTCTTCAAGTTTTGTCCTCTTATCCATAAGCGATTTAATTCCAATATCTTCATGTGGTTGACTCATGTTGAATTGTTCAATAGGTTCCGGTATTTTTACTTGTTCAACTGATTTGTGCTCAAATTGAGTTTCCATATCCTGAGAATCATGCGGGACGTCTTCGACCATGACTCCCCCTTCGGGCTCTCTTTCTGAGGTATTTTTGTTGTCACGATCTTTTTTGAACCTCTCAAACATGACGCTTAAGATTAATGTAATTACAATGTATAAAAAGTTAATAGACGCATGATCTTTAAAACCAAATTTTCAGGCAAGTATCAGATAATTCGGCCAAGACCTGTTTCCAGGTCCCATTTTCCAGTCCATATACTCGGTTTAGTTGGTAAAATTGAGTCGTTGGATCTGGTTTTATATGGAATGAATTTATTGTACAATTGGAAGGAGGTGTAACACTGATCTATAACGAAGTCGGTTTTTGCTACGTCTCGTAAACCCGAGGTTACGCCGGCCACAGAGGCTACT
>CAZHDX010000161.1:0-3138 GCA_964531195.1 uncultured Nitrosopumilaceae archaeon | reverse complement strand
GTGGAAAAAGACAACTATTACCAATACTATCACAACATATTCCAACAAATTTTGACGCTTATTTTGAACCATTTTTAGGAGGAGGGGCAGTTTTTTTCAATTTAATTTCTCAAAACTCACTAAAGTGTTTTATATCTGATTTGAATTCTACATTAATTCAATCATATATCGTCATTCGCGATAAAGTTGATGAATTGATAATATCGTTAAAGGAACATTCAGAAAATTATTTCAAAAACTCTGAAGAATATTATTATCAAGTAAGGGATAGCACTCCAAAAAACCGAATTGCTCAAGTTTCAAGATTGATATTTCTAAACAAGACATGTTTTAATGGTCTGTATCGAGTTAACAGTAAGGGAAAATTTAACGTTCCTATAGGAAGATATGTAAATCCAAATATAATAAACAAAGAAAATCTTCTTGCAGTAAGTAAAGTTCTACAATCTAAAGATATCTCAATAAAATGTGAGGATTTTACAACTTCACTTAGAAGATCCCAAAAAGGTGATTTTGTCTATTTAGATCCACCATACCAACCAACAAGTCTAACTGCAAGCTTTACCAGTTACACAAATGATTGCTTTAGCTATAAAGATCAGGAAAGACTTTTCAGCACATTTCAAAAACTTGATTCTAAAGGATGTAAGGTTATGCTATCAAATTCTAGGTCCAAGGAAGTAATGGATCTATTCTCTGAATATTCTAAGAATATAATAGAAATAAATGCGAATCGATTCATAAATTCAAATTCTAACAAGAGAACGGGACATACAGAAATTTTAATTAAAAATTACTAAAATCAAAACAAGTTCATAACGTTAGCTTTGGAGCAGATTAGATAAGGTAAAATCATGGATATGATTCATCTAAAATCAATATCTTGAGTAATGATAAAAAAAATGAAGCGCTAAAATTGGCAAAAACACTTAGTGTCGATCTTTTAGAGGAGAAGAAATCACTTCATGAGATATTGCAATCCTGCAAGGATATTTGCAAACATTTAGGGATTGCGGATAGGAATTCTTGGATAGATTTAGAATTAAACGGCTATAACATAAAATACAAAAATAGAGATGACCTTTACAACAATCTTCCATCATATAGAAAAACTAATTGGTCATTTTACGATGTTTATGGAAATGTCATGCCATTTCCACAAGACATTTTAGAACTTTTTGGAAAATCAGTAGTTTATCATCCAGTGTCCGAAATAGAAAATAAACCTAGCATTACAATTGAAAGTAGTTATCTTGAAAGATTTAATGAATTTATTGCAAAACATGGAATGGATCATTCATCAAAAAGCTTGAGAATTCATGAAGCACAAATATCTAATAATGAACTAAAAAAGGTAATAAACGGAATAAAAACTAGGATTCAAGAATTCTTGGATAATCTAATTCTAATTTTAGAATGATGATTTGGAATTAAATCTGAGTTTTTTTTGAAAAACCTGTGCTGCGCATGATATTATTAAATTTGGACAGGGCTTTGTTTATTAGATCTGAAAAGTTAATCTTCCAGTTGTTTTAACCAATCAGCATGTTCGCAAGTAAAGTCCATTTATTTAGATTTTCATTCAATGCAACAGATGAACGAATTTTGCATAGACTTTGTTTAGATTTTATGATGACCCCATATACACTTGCCCACGACGAAGATAAATTCCCACCTTTATTTTATAATTTATGAACACTTTCGGAATTTCTGGTGGATTGTTACTTGTAATCATTGGAATAGCGGTAATAGATTATGGTCTTGATCCAAATGTACCTAATGCATATCACGCATTTTATCTTGGACTTGCTGGAGTTGTAATAGGTGGAGTAATTATCTGGGCAAGTAGCAGGAAATCCAAAAATCCTCTTTTAACACAACCCTATCAACCTGAATCTACAAAATCACTTTCTCCTGTTGAAAGTATCAAGTACAGAAAACTATACGAGGAATCTCCAGTAATGCAACGAACTGTAAATACAGATGGTATAATTCTTGAATGCAATCAAAAGTATTCAAAAGCACTTGGTTATCCAAAGAATGAAGTTATAGGTAAAACAATTTTTGATTTTATTGCAGAACAGAGTACCAACGAAATGCGTAACACATTTGAATCATGGAAAGAAACCGGACATGCTGAAAATAGAGAAATCTGGTTTAAAAGACGAGATGGTTCTACTTTTCCCGCATTATTAAGTGCTAATAATATTTTTGATGAAAAAGGAAAACTGATTGGAAGTAATACTGCTATTCGTGATATTTCAGATATCTATGAAGCAAGAAGAGTTCTAGAAGAACATGGTATACAAAAAAACAGACTAGAAGAGATGCAAAAAATGAATTCTCTAAAAGAAGAATTTTATCTATCATTATCGCAAGAATGTAAATTACCTTTAGAACCCATAAAAAGAAATTGTGAATCGCTTAATGATCCTATGGATGAAAATCTAACTAAAAAACAATTACATGAAATAAATGAAATTTATGATAACACAATTAGATTAGAAAGAATTCTTGATGATATTTCCGATGTGCAAAAACTTGTCTCACATAAAATGACTTTTGATAAAGAAGAATTTTCAGTTAATGAAATTATGAAAAATGTAGCCGAAATTGCCTCTCCGATGATGAAAGAAAAAAATATAGAATTTATTCATACAAGCAAAGAAAAATCTACTTTGAAGAGTGATAAAAATAGATTAAAACAAATTTTTGACAACTTGATACAAAATGCTGTGGACTTTGTTCCGCAACAGGGAGGCAAAATTGAAATTGGTGCAGGAAAAAAAGATGACAATATTCTGTTTTATGTTAAAGATAATGGGATAGGAATTTCAGAAAAAAGGAAAGATTCTGTCTTTAAAAAATATTATCAAGTGGATATTTCCTTAAAAAGAAAATACGGTGGAAGTGGCTTTGGATTAGTAATATGTAGATTAATAGTAGAAAATCTGCAAGGAAAGATTTGGTTTGAAAGCAAAGAGGGAGAAGGAACAACATTTTACTTTATGATTCCTCTCTCTTCTTAGAAATTTAATGCATAAAATTATGATAATATCATTTCGTTTAAACAATATTTGCAATGTAAGCTCCGAGCGGGATTCGATCCCGCGACCTTTACCTTACCAAGGTAACGCT
>CAZHDX010000160.1:0-3174 GCA_964531195.1 uncultured Nitrosopumilaceae archaeon | reverse complement strand
AATGGCTGCACCTCCTGGAATTTCACCAATATCAATTAGTCCAAAGGCAAAAAAATACATGATTGCAAATCCACCGCCAACATTTTACTTTAACATGGCAAGATACTTCAAGTATTATGATGATACTAAAGAGACTCCATTTACACCAGCACTTCCACTACTCTATGCATTCCGAGAAGCACTTGACATTATTTTAGAAGAAGGAATGGAAACAAGAATAAAAAGGCACAGAATTTGTTCTGATGCATTTTACTCAGGTCTTAGTGCAATGGGTCTTACTCCGTTTGCAAAACCAGATGCAAGATCTACTGTTGTGATAGCATTAAATTATCTACAAGGATTAGAAGACAAAACATTTCGATCAACTCTTTCAGAAAAATTCCGAGTACTGGTTGCAGGTGGATTTGGTGAACTAAAGGGCAAAGTATTCAGAGTAGGATGCATGGGAGAGGTTCACAAATATCACGTAACGAGAACAATCTCTGCAATCTCATCAACTCTTGATATGATGGGGTACAAAACAAATCCTGAAGCTCTCAAAGTAGCTGAAGAAAAATTAAAAGCATTTTGAATCCCTGTTAACTTAATATAAGGAATTCCAAGCACCGATTACATTGACTTTCCAAAAAGGAACATTAGTTTTGGTGGATTATACTGCAAAGGTAAAAGATACTAACGAAGTTTTTGAAACAACTAGAGAAGCTGATGCTAAAACAAGCTCAATTTTTGATGCCAACAGAAAATATCAACCAAGACTTATCTCAGTTGGAGAATCATGGGTCCTAAAGGGATTAGATGATGCTTTACTTAATACAAGTGTTGGCGACAAGCTTACTGTAGAAGTTCCACCTGAGAAGGGATTTGGTTCAAGAGATTCTTCAAAGGTCCGCATGATTCCTCTTAGAAAGCTTGGTGATGACGCAGAAAAAGTTTCAGTTGGTGATCCAATTGAGATTGATGAAAGAACTGGAATTATTAGATTTATTGGATCTGGAAGAGTTCAGGTTGATTTTAATCACAGATTTGCAGGAAAGACCATACTTTATGATGTTAATGTGGTAAAATCTCTTAATACTGATGAAGAAAAGATAATGGGGCTCTTAAAAAGAAATATTCCAGTTGAGGATTCAAAGCTAAAATTTGAGATTAAAGATTCTATACTTGATGTTGTTATTCCAGATGAAATATTTATGGCAGAAGGACTAAGCACAATAAAAAAAATTATTGCTAATGATATTTTTAAATTTGTAAACAAAATAGAGAAGATTAACTATATTGAAACATACAAGAAAGCCGAAAAACCACAATCAAAACCTACTGAATCAAAGCCTGTAGAAACAAAATCCGATGAAAAATTAGAACAGCCAAAAGCAGCCTAAATCTATAATACACCAGTGCTTTTTGCAAGTGTAATTGCTTTTTCTTCAGTCATTTTTACTTGTTTTAAAATGGTATACCGTTCTGGTCTCAGAGATTGAGCTATCGTTAGGGCTTTTGCTAGAATCTTTGGTTTCAAGTCTATTTGCTTGGCTGTAGTTGGAGCCCCTACGTTTTTTAACATTTCAACAATTTTTTTCCAATTCTGACCTTGTAATTTTGCAATCAAAATTGATCCAATCCCACATTTTTCTCCATGTAATCCCACACCAGGTTCTAGAAAATCAACAGCATGAGAGAAGAGATGTTCTGCACCAGAACAAGGTCTACTACTTCCTGCTATGCATGCAGCAACACCGGAACTAATCAGGGCTTCAACAATCATTCTAACATCAGGTCTTTTTTTAAAATCCTTTGAATTTTCTATTACTATTTTTGCACTCATGGAAGCAAGATTTGCTGCATATGTTCCAAAATATTCTCCAGTATTATCTCTTGCAAGCTCCCAATCTTTAACTGCTGTTACTTTTGCCATCAAATCTCCGCATCCACTAGCTAAAAGTTTTTTTGGCGCTTTTTTTAGGATCTCAATATCAACAAATACTCCAAGTGGAGCCGTTGCAACAATAGAATATGGTTTATCGCCGCGCATTGAAACAAATGGACTTGCAATTCCATCATGTGATGCAGAAGTTGGTATACTCACAAAAAATTTTTTTAACGTAAATGCTGTCATCTTTGCAATATCTACTGACCGTCCTCCACCAATTCCTACTATAAGATCGGAGTTATCTTTTTTAATTTCATCAACTGTTTTTGTAACAGCTTTTGTGTCGTTGCTTGAGCTAGTATGCCAAATATTTTTTATTTTAGAAGATTCAAATGAATCAGTAACTTTTTTGTAAGTAATTTTTCGTACTTGATCCCCTGTAACGACTGAAATCTTTTTTGGGCGAACAAGTTCAGCTATAAAATTTCCAATGTCACCAATGTTGTTTTCCCCTATGACTATCTTTCGTGGTAGTTCCATTATATGAGAAGACATGAACTTTTGATAAAATCTCATTATTTATCAATCTCCCGTTTTGACTTAACACAAAGTTATTTAAACGGGTATTATCGTATTCTATACATCTTAAATTAAGGAGAATGTTAATTTGTCAGACTATGTTGAACAACACACATTACATGGAACAACCACGGTAGGAATTTCTTGTACTGACGGTGTAGTATTATGTGCAGATATGAGGGCAAGTGCTGGCTATTTTATCGCAAATAACAATACAATGAAGATCCAGAAAATAGACAAACATGCAGGAATGACAATTGCTGGTGGAGTTGCAGATGCACAAAATGTTACTGATATGCTAAGATACCATTCTAACATTCATAGAATTGAAAAACAAGAATATCTACCAATAAAATCTATTGCAAGACTGGCTTCTCTGATCTTTTTCCAGAACAGATACTATCCATTTATTGCGGACATACTTGTCGGAGGTTATGACAATAAAGGACCAGCTTTATACAACATAGATATGTTTGGTTCCCTTGATAAGAAGAACTATGTAACAACAGGAAGCGGTTCGCCAGTTGCCTACGGTCTTTTAGAAAGTGAATACAAAGATGGACTTACTGTGCAAGAAGGAAGAGTAATTGCCTTAAGAGCCGTAAAGGCTGCTATTACAAGAAATATTGGAACAGGAGACGGAATAAATGTCGCAGTAATTGATAAGAACGGGTATCAACTCTTAACAAAAGAGCAGAAAAAAGCCATCATTACACTTTAGTGAATTT
>CAZHDX010000159.1:0-3244 GCA_964531195.1 uncultured Nitrosopumilaceae archaeon | reverse complement strand
ACCAGATTGGAGAAGCAAATCATTTGATAATTGAAAATTTCAATCAATTCAAAAAAGGTATGAATAAATGTTAAATGAGATAGAGTTGGGAAATTTTCTTTCTCATTCTGATACAAAATTAAGATTTAACAAGGGCGTAACAGTCTTTGTTGGTCAAAACGGGGCAGGCAAATCAAGCATTATAGATGGAATCACATTCGCACTGTTTGGTCAACATACTAGAAATTCTAACAAAGGACTAGTCCGCCGTGGTGCAAATCAAGGGTATGCCAAAGTGAAATTCTCCATTTTAGATGCGAAGTTTGAGGCAATACGCAAAATTGATTCAAAGGGAATAGTTTCTTCCCAGTTTTTTGAGAAAAAAAGCGATTCGCTCATACCGCTCGCATCAGGTGAAAGAAAACAGTTTGGGGAATCCATGACAGAGACAATAGAGTCTTTGATTGGAATGGATTTCGATAAGCTCAAGGTGGCATCAATTGTTCAACAAGGAGAACTCAATTCTATAATTAATGCAGACCCAAAAAAATTCAAGGAATTAGTAAATGCCATTATCGGAATTGATAAACTTGATACAGCATTTGAAATAATGAAGGAGATCATAGAAAACTTTCGTGTTTCGATTAAGGAGAAATTAGAATACGACGACAGAGATATTGATAGCCTAAAAATTAAGACGGATTTTCTTACAAAAGAGATCAATCTAGCAGAACCGCAAAGAGAAGAGATGATCATAAAAAAGAAAATACAGGAAAAAGAACTTGTTCAACTACAAAATAAGATTGAATCAGAATCTAAAAAGGAGATAAAGATAAAAGAATTAGAAGCAAGAAAATCAGAACTTGTCCAGTATGTAAAAACTGCAATTACTTCACTTAAAAAAGAAATGAGTGACAAGGAGAAGAAATTCTCCGATTGTGATGGATGTTTTAACCATATATCAAACAAAAAAGAAACAGAATCACAACTAGTAAAAATAGAAAATGAATTAGAATCATCAAGAATAAAAATTCAAGAATTTGTAGAAAAAATTGGCAGACTTGGCGGCCAAGAGGAACTTGCAGTGAAACTGAAATTGCAGGATGGCAAGTGCCCAGTCTGTGACTCCAAAGTAGAAACCCTCAATCCTTTCTATGAAGAGGGTCACATTCACAGCGAAATTACAAAAATTCGAAATAAATTAGATTCTCTAACAAAACTAGAAAAAGAAAATCGTGAGAAAAGATATGTTCTTGAGCAAAATCTACAAAAGGCACTCGATGCAGAAAGAACGCTTTCTATACATGGAATAATACAGCCACAAGACTTGGTGCAACTAAAATGCGAAATTTCTATGCTAAAAAATAATATTAAAAAAATTCCATCCGAGATTAATCTATCAGAAAACATGATGCATTTCGTAATAGATTCTCATTCTGAATTATTATGTAAAACAATACAAACTCTTCAAGAAGAAACAGATGGATTTGATCTGATAAAGTTTAAAGATCTCAAACTTGCTTTTGAAAAAAAAACTAAATCACTTAGCATCATGGAACAAGAGATAGGTGCAATAACACAAAAAATACAAACTGCAAAAGAGCAGCATGAAAAAATCTGTAAAGTACTAAATGAACTTGCTTTAGTAAAAAAATATGTTTTTCAATTAGAAGAAATACGTGGTCAGATTTTTAATAGAGATGGGCCTGTTGCAACGAGTCTACGATCATGGGCACTAAACCTGATATCTCAAAAGGCATCAGAATACTTGTCCACATTTAACGTAAAGATTCAAAGAATCCTATTGCAGGAGAAGGCTAGAAATGTAGGAATCTCTTGCTATTTCGGAAATACAGTTCTAGAACTAGACTCTCTTAGTGGAGGTGAAAAAGTCAGCATAGCACTAGCACTACGGCTTGGAATGGCACACATCCTAGGTTCCTCGAATCTTAACTTTATCATACTAGATGAGCCAACTACACATTTAGATGAGGAGCGTAGAAAATCACTTGTAAGAATTCTTTCTAATGTATTTGAAGCAAATCTAGCTGCAATATCTCAGTTTATTATAATTACACATGATTCTGAAATATTTGAAAATTCTAATGTTGATACTATCTACAATTTTGAAGCAACGTCTACTGGGACTAGGGTTGTTCCTATTTAGAAATCGCCAAAGTGAGTTTTTGGTTCTCCGGAATAATCATCAAGTCTAACTAAGATCAGGTTTTGTCAAATCCACTCCCCCATGGCCGCTGACAATTTTGTTTAATGATTCAAGGGTAGTTCTACCCACCAGTGAGTTTTGCGAATCTCTCATTTTTGCTTAGTTTTTCCATAAACTGCAAATTAGAAAGAGCAACAACTGCAGATTCTCTAACTGGCTCACTTGAATCTTCAAGAGCACTTTGTAGCGTCTCTTTTGCTTCTTGTGATCCTATTACACCAAGAGCGATTGCAGCCTCGTGTCTTACAAAGAAACTAGAATCATTTCTAACAGCATCTTCAAGTGGTTTTATACCACTACTATAGCACATCTGACCAAGAGAGAATGCAGCTTCATGTCTTACCAGCTCGTTTGAATCGTTTTGTAAAACCTTAGCAATATATGGAACCATTTCTTCTCCGCCAAAATCTACTAGAATGCATACTGCTCTGGTTCTTATGACAAAGTCGTTGTGATCTAAAAGATTCATGAAATATTTTTTGTCTTTTTTTTCATATCTTTCTTCCATTTCTGATAATAGATCTAAACGTGTTCTAGGGATAACTTCCATGCACACAATTTTATAAGCGAATATTTAATCATTGATAACATGTCGCGTTTAAGATATTGGAAGCTTTCTACAGATGAGTTTAGAAAAGCCCATTATGATCCAAAAAAGGTACTAGTATGGGAAATAAAATGCATCAAGGACGACAAGGGAACTCATTTTGGAATATTTTGTTATAGGAACGGGACACCTTGGGATTATGCATCTATTCATGGAATAGTATTTTATCATAATATGATAAAACGAGACGAAATAGAAAAAATTGCCAAGTTTCTGAAGGACAAATTTGGAGGAGAGCAATTAGAAAAAGGAGAACGAGTCTTTTTAAAAAATTCTAATGAAATTTACCTACCAAAAGAAATTTCAGATTTATCAGCAGAGATCGAAACGACATTTGAAGTTCATACTGAACTTACCCTTGAGCTTGAAAACTTCTCAGTGCCAGAACAGGAACAAAGTAATCTTCCTTCAAATAAAATTTTACCCATTCC
>CAZHDX010000158.1:0-3266 GCA_964531195.1 uncultured Nitrosopumilaceae archaeon | reverse complement strand
AATTTGTCCATACAAGAATTGTCCCCGTCAGATCTTTTCCTGACAGGTTAACTCTACTTAGATTCGTTCCAGTAAGATCCTTTCCTGAAAGATCAACTCCCTTTAGATTTGCTTCTGCCAAGTCAGCCCCAACAAGAATTGTCCCAGTCAAGTCTTTCCATGATAAGTCTAGATTATGAAGATAAGAATAACTGAGATTAGCTCCCTTTAGTATAGTACCTGTAACATTTGCTCCAAATAAATTTGAATTTGTTAGAGAAGCTTTTGTCATGTTTTTATTCGATAAACTCGCATTTCGTAAATCAGCATTAGAAAGATCTTTGTAGCTTAGATCTTGCTCGCTAGTATCAACAAAACGCAAGAATGTATAAGATTTTAATTCATTTAGAAGAATTTTAGAAATATCATCACTGTAAACTAGAACCTTGGGATTTTTGGCTACATGCTGAGCATCAGACCATATGTCAAGATTAACATATTTGTCGTGAAGATCAAATAATTTCAAATCATTGTCATCAGAAAATTTTTCTAAAGTGGACAAGAATGTCTGTGTTCCTTCATCACCTACTGCATTCAAATAACTAGTGGAAAATGGAGGTATGAACAAAATTACTTTGATGTTATTTTTCTTAAATGTAGAAACTATTTCATCTAATTTAGTTAATTCACTATTCATATCATCAGGGCAAACGCGTACTACAAAGTCTAATGGTTTATTGATTTCGTCTAAACTCTTGATATCATCAAATATAGGTCCTCTTTTTTCAAAAAGATTCTCATCCACTTTGTTATTACCAACATAATTGGTTTCAACTGAACTCTGATTTTCGTCAAAAATAGATCTCAATAAATCAACAGTAACGTGTTTTGGATTGGCAATATTTGTAAAGTAATCCGTATTCAAATTTGTCGTCTTTTGTAAATACTCTGCAGCATCCAAGATAGAAGGAGTAGAAAAAGATTTTCCGACATTGCTTTCAGATGAATTAGTTGATAGAGCACATTTTGGTATATTATCGGTGTATGGTTTGTATGCCAGTTCTCGAAATCCTAAACCGTAAACAACAACTGTAGGATGAGCAGAAACATATTCATTCAGAAACTCTATTTGTTGGGATGGATTACCTGCTCCATTTTTGGCTAAGTTATAAACTTGAAATTGTTGTAATCCATTATCCGAAATATATTGCTTGATGTACGTCGAATTCAGACGTTCAACGTAACTTGAACCGATGAAAAAAATTCTTTTTTCTCCAGAATCTGCCATTACAGGTGAAATGCTTTGTTTTGGTACTTCTGCTAGGTTTCCTGATTCATACAAATTAAGATACGTAAATAGCATTACAAAAGAAATGACCAAGGCTAAAGAGGCTCCAACGGTTATTTTGTGTGTATTATTCATTTACTATCACCTAGAATTTGAAATATAGGAAGTCAGCTGGGTTTCCGTCATAGAGCAGCAAAATTGAAAATGTGATTCCTATAAGGAATAATATCCAGTATTGTAACTTTAAGCCTGAAATTATTTCTGGCAAGCGATTTTTTTTGTAGGAAATATAATGTAAAATAATAAACCCAATCATTATCATTATTGGTAGCTTGTTAGCGGAAATAACTTCAATTGTTTTTTTAGTTGCAAAATCAAGTGCCACATATTTCCACATTGAGTAGATCATGTGATCTGTGTCTTTCACTCTAAAGGGGATCCAAGTAAGGAACACTAGATATTGAGTAATAAATACTGAAAAAATAATTCCAATTTTTGTCTTGAAAAATTTATGTCCTTTGAGAAATGGGAACTTGTCTAAAATTACCTTGTGTATTGCAAGATACGATCCATGTAACATTCCCCATACTACAAAATTCCAAGAAGCTCCATGCCATAAACCTCCTAAAAACATGGTTATAAACAGGTTAAGATAGGTCCTGATCTTAGATACGCGATTTCCCCCTAAAGTTATGTATAGATAATCTCTCAGCCACGAAGACAAGGAGATATGCCATCTTCTCCAAAAATCAGATGGTGAAGTTGCAAAATATGGTTTGTTAAAATTTTGCGGGAATTTTATCCCAAGAATCATAGCTGCTCCAATAGCAATATCAGAGTAGCCCGAAAAATCACAGTAGATTTGTATTCCAAAAGAAATAGCACCCAAAATAATTGTAAATGATTCTGCTCCGAGTGGATAAGAAAATATGTCGTTTACCATTGGAGATATATTGTCTGCGATAAACATTTTTTTAAAAAATCCAAAAGCCATCAACGTAATTCCAAATTTCAGATTTGTTTCTTGAAAAAGGATTTGTCTTAGCCTTGTACCTACTTCAGTTTCTACCTTCTCTCTGAATTGAGGTAGAATTTGACTAGCTCTCAGAATTGGTCCCGCTACCAAGGTTGGGAAGAATGTTACAAAAAGTGCAAATTCCCTAAATGACTTACTTGGAGTCAGCTGCTTGCGGTATATGTCTATTGTATAAGTCATTGTGTGGAAAGTATAAAATGAAATCCCGATAGGCAAAACTATGTTTAGTAACGGTATGTTAGTTCCAAGTCCTAAGGATTTTCCTATTGCATCAAATTGAGTTATTGCAAAATCTGCATATTTGAAAAAACCCAAAAGACCAAGATTTCCAGCTAAACTGCCAATAAGAAGTATTTTTCTTCTTTGAGGATTATCGGAATTGTAAATCGCTCGTCCAAGATAAAAATCTAATAGAGTAGAATATATTAAAAGACTAATTAAGTAATTACTAGAATAATAAAAGAAAAAATAGCTTGCAAATAAAAGAAACAGATGTTGGAATTTTCTTTGTTTAATGATAGCAATTGTTGTTAATACAACAACAAAAAAAACAACAAACTGTATTGTATTAAAAAGCATTTAATCTCCTAAGGTTTTTCGCGGATAGTGAATACTTGAATTCAAGTTTCTCGCTCTAACAGGAATTCTTAAAAAATCTTGAATAAATCATAGCATGTCTCAAATCAATATTACAAGTAATTTGATCCAAGATTTCACAATGTCAAATGATTCATGGTTTAAATTTAAAAAAATTTAGACAGAAATAACAAATTTATGGAAAATATAGCATCATTTCAAAAATAATTAATTTTGGCAAATTCTAAAGGCGCCAGGTAAGGGATTCGAACCCATGAGTGCATAAGCACAACCGCTACCTTGTATTTGATCTCGAGGCGGTCGCCGTACCGCTTGGCTAACCTGGCAGCCTGTCAACTCCTCTTACTTTGGTAAATAAATAGAGTT
>CAZHDX010000157.1:0-3271 GCA_964531195.1 uncultured Nitrosopumilaceae archaeon | reverse complement strand
CTGACGATGTACAGAAAGCTATCGATACAAAATCAGAGATGTCAGTACTAGGCGTAAACTATATGCAATACCAAGCAGGACAAGCCATGACGGATGCTGCAAAAAATCCATCAGGTTCAGCAGGAGCAGGAGTTGGTTTAGGAGTAGGATTTGGTGCTGGAAGTGGAATAGGATATGCGCTTGCAGGACAGATGGCACAGGGAATGTATCAGCCGCCAATGAAGCAATGTTCCAAATGCGGCATGATGATGCCCGTATCGAATAGCTTTTGCCCTAATTGTGGTGCAAGCCAACAACCAGTGCAACAGCCGCAGGGATTAATATGTCCGCAATGCAATACCCACGTAGCTGCAGATTCAAAGTTTTGTTCTAATTGTGGCAAATCTCTAAAATAAGTGAAAATTATGTTTTGTATAAAATGTGGCTCTCAACTTCCAGATGATGCAGCCTTTTGTTTAAAGTGTGGAATAAAACAAAACACAGAATCTACAACTCAAACAAATGAGCATATTGAATCATCACAACAGGTAAATCAAACTAGAGAGCTAAAGTGTCCAAATTGTGGAGCTCCAATTTCTCCAAAATTTGGCGAGATGATAATAACATGCGAGTATTGTGGCAGTAGTGTTACTTTGGCAAATAACGGTTGGAAGGGGATTACAAAGCATACAATGCTTCCAATTAAGATATTTGAGCAAAATGAAATAATAAAAATACTCCATGGGATGATGGATAGAGGATTACTCCACAGGCACTTACAAGAAAGCTCAAAACTTGAGGAAATTAATCTTAGCATGATCCCTTATTGGATAATTCCAACAACTGCCACAACTAACATAATAGCAGCAGACATGGCAGCAACCGTTGGAAACATTGCAACTACAGTAGCATTGGCAGGAGTTATGGGAGGAGCAATGGGGGGATTTGGCGGAAGAGCACGTGGAGGCATGGGTCCAGGGTTGTTAGGTGGTATGATGATGGGTAGCATGATGGGTGGCATGTCTCCAGCAAGTACTAGAAAGGCCTACACATTAGATGAAACATACAACTGTCCAATAGTAGCGCTAAATGCTCTAAATTTGTACCAACCACACGCTTATGAATTTGGATTGGATAGTAGAATAGATTTTGATCCGAAAAAAATCCCAAAATCCGTCAAGATCTTAAATGGCGACATTAGCGAGGAAGCTGCAAGAAACCAAGCAAAAGCAATAATCCATCAAAGGCAATCAGATGAGGCTCATGCAAAGTATCACATGATACAGCAAATTGATACACAAGTTGAAACCTCAAGTGGAGAGCTCTTGCATGCTCCAATTTGGTTTGCAAGATATGATCATAAAGACAAAAAAATCATTTTAGTAATAGACGCAAGCTCTGGTGTTGCCATTAATAGTATAGGACTAAGCTAAAAATTTTTCTATCGGTCTATGCTCCAAGGATTAAATATCCTAAAACATACCCAAACTTGTTTGACAGGACAAAAAATAGATGGCACAGTAGTTGCAAATTCAGTAAAGGAAAGAGTGCGAGCAGCTGCAGAAGCATTACGACAAGAAGGAATCATACCATGTCTGGCAACAATTCTAGTTGGAGAAAATCAAGCATCTATTACTTATGTTACAAATAAACGAAAGGCATGTTCAGAGGTAGGAATCGATACAAAGGATCATAGATTTCCAGAGTCATTTTCACAACAAGAGATGAACTCGTTAATTGACTTGCTAAACAAAGATGACAAAATTCATGGAATATTAATACAACTTCCACTACCAAAGCAGTTAGACGAGTTTTCAACTACTTCTAGAATTTCTCCAATTAAAGATGTAGATGGTCTCAATCCATACAATATAGGACTAATTTCTTCAGGACGAGCAATCCTTAAACCGTGCACACCATCTGGAATCATGGAACTTTTTGAGTTTTACAAAATAGACCTTACTGGAAAAAATGTAGTAATCATTAATCGCAGCCATCTTATTGGAAAACCGCTATACCATTTGATGCTTGAAAAAAATTCAACAGTTACCACTTGCCACTCTAAAACAAAAAATCTCAAAGAACACTGCCTTAGAGCAGACATTATAATTAGTGCGATAGGGAATAGGAGCGAATTTGTTCTAACAGCAGACATGATAAAAAATGATGCAATTGTAATTGATGTGGGAACGAGCAGACAGAACGGAAAGCTTGTAGGTGATGTAGACTACGACGATGTAATTAAAAAAGCATCATTTGCCACACCTGTACCTGGAGGTGTGGGGCCTATGACAATAGCAATGCTTTTAAAAAATACAGTAACCGCAGCTTCCATTAGCAAAGGATTTGTCCCAAGTCATTGAAAAGGCAAGACTGCGAAAGCAGTTTTTGGATTCGCGCGATGCTTTGTCTCTTGATTTTATAAAAATTACTAGTAAACAAATTCAAGACAATTTAAGAAAAATTGATTTATTTAGAAATGCAAAAAATGTCGGCGCATATTTTTCCATAGGAAGTGAAGTGCAAACACATGATATTTTGCAGGAGATGCTAAACTCTGGAAAACAATTGGCTTTGCCAAAAGTCATAAAAAATGATCTTATTTTTAAATTAATTACTAATTTTTCTGATTTGGAACAAGGAACATTTTCGATTATGGAACCAAAAGACAAATGTGAAACAATAAAAAAATTAGATCTTGTGATTATCCCAGCAATTGCCCTAACAAGAGAAGGCTTTAGGTTAGGATATGGGTTTGGTTATTATGACAGATATTTGCATGGAAAAAAATTAAAAACAATTGCTCTATCATATGCAAAACAGATTACAAAATCTTTTCCCCACGATTCCCATGATATCAAGATGGATTACATGGTCACAGAAGACAAGGTTATGAAGACATGAGTCCTTTTTTCCCTATATCTTTTCTATAATATTTTGAAGGCCACGATATCTTGTCGACTCGAGAATATGCATTTGATATTGCAGATTCTAGGGTATCACCAAGAGATGTTACTCCAAGCACTCTACCCCCATCTGACAAAATCATATCACCACTGCGTTTAGTTCCCGCATGAAACACGAATGTATTCTTGTCTTGTAAGCTAAGACCAAGAATCTCTTCGTGTTTTGGATAGGAATCAGGATATCCTTTTGATGCAAGTACAACACAGACCGCACTTTGTTTCTTCCACAAAATAGGAGGCATTTTTTCTAATGTACCATCTATACTGCCATTGATATAATCATACAAATCAGACTCCATTCTCATCATGATTGGTTGGCATTCTGG
>CAZHDX010000156.1:0-3295 GCA_964531195.1 uncultured Nitrosopumilaceae archaeon | reverse complement strand
ATAAAGAAAGGAAAAACCTCAATGGGTGGGTATACCAAAAAACACACTCAAATCAGATGTAGAAGATGTGGAAAAAATGCATTTCATGCGCGCCATAAACGTTGTGCAAGCTGCGGATTTCCAGAAGCAAGAATTAGAAAATACTCTTGGATCAAATGGTACACCTAGATGGAGGAATTAATTTTAGTTTTAGGTTCTGTTGCAGGAGCATGCACTGCAGTTGCTATGGACAGAATTCCAAAGCGGAAAAACGACAAACAAGTTCTGAGAACGAGCTCTACGATTAAAAGCCAAATTCAATCTCTTATACTAGAAAAAGAAATTCTTACAAAAACCATATCAAGATTATATCAAAATGATTCAGATCTTTCAAAAATACATCGTGATAAATTATTACTTAGATATCAAAATCATCTCGGTCTTGTAATATCTAAAATAGAAAAACTTGAAACAGCGAGCAAACATCCGGATCTTGGTCCTCTTGGTGATGGGTTAGTAACTCTAATGGATCAAAAATTATCGCAATTAGATCAGCGATTAAATGAAATATCGTCCAAAATTACGATCACATTAAATCCCCCGCAATTAACGAAAAAACCTGAAACAATAGATAAAGTTGTTTATGAAAAATCTCAGATAAAAAATAATGAAATTAAAGTCGAGATTAAACCAAAAGAGGAACAAGTTACAAAACCATATTTTGAAATTCCAATTCCTGAAAATCATAAATCTGTTGAAATAACAACATTAACAGAAATTCCAAACAAAATGCCAGACTTTCCATTAGATCTTAAAAAAGACAACACGATATCAAAACAATTATCTAAAGAGGAGACAGTTATTTTGCCTCCCCAAGAAGATAGAACCAAGAATACCGAAATTCAGCCAGTTATAGAAATACCACAACCTATCAGTGAAATTCAACGTACTCTTTCAGATAAAGTTCCAAAATCAGAACAGCTACAAATCCCTATTGAGAAAAAAATTCAACTTCCTACTGCCTTAAAGATCCCAGAGGAAGAAAAATTAGAAGAAGATGACAAGGATATTGATAAGATTAAAAATGAAATAATGAAGGCACTCTCAAAACTAGAACAAGTAGAGGTAGAATAATTGACAGTAGATGATGCCATTACGGCATTATCAAGAGATGTATTAAGATTGATAAGAGACAATTTTGTTTTAGGTCTTGGTAGTGGAAGAGCTGCTACAGCGATTGTCAGACTTATCGGTGATCATATATTAGAAAATAAAATCAAAATTAAAGCAATCCCAACTTCTTTACAAATAAAAATAGAAGCAGAGAAAGCAGGCATACCAATAATTGAGGCAGATCAGATAGACAAAGTAGACATTGTATTTGATGGTGCAGATCAAATTGACGAAGACAAAAATATGATAAAGGGTGGAGGGGGTGCATTATTACGTGAAAAAATTCTAATAAATGCAGCTGAAAAAGTTATCATCATTGCAGATGAATCAAAATTTGTTAAAAAATTGAATCGTAGTGTTCCTGTAGAAATACATCCATTTGCGAGAAATACAGTAGCAAGACAAATTCAAAAAGAGGGAGGCAAACCAAACTTACGATTAATAGAAAGAGGATACCCTTTTGTAACAGAAAATGGAAACATAATTTTAGATTGTGAGTTTGGAGAAATAGAAGAGCCATCGGAATTAGCAACAAAAATCATCGAAATTCCAGGTGTTATTGAAGTTGGAATCTTTCCAAAACCAGATTTAATATACAAGGTAAAAGAGAATGGAAATTTTGATATTCTAAACTAAAACAGGTCTTTTGACAAATTTTCCATAGCCAGGTTTCCCCGTTAATTTAAAATCTTCTGCAATTACCTGCCCTCTTACTATTGTTTTAACAGGCCATCCTTTTAGATTCCAACCTTCATAAACAGAATAATCTGAAAAACCATCAAGAAGTTGACTTGAAACCTTTACCTCTTTTTTCATATCAATAATAGTTATATCAGCATCAGAATCTTTTTGGAAGCTTCCCTTTTTAGGAAACATTCCAAAAATCCTCGCTGAATTGAGACTTGTGAGCAAAACGAGCTGCTCCAGAGACATTCTTCCCTTATTGACACCCTCGCTAATCAAAATTGGTAGCATTGTACCTATCCCAGGAAATCCAGCAAGCGCATCCCAAACAAAATTTCCCCCTAATTTGAGATCTAATCTATTTGCAACATGATCTGTTCCAATGGAGTCAAAAGAACCTAGATGAATTTCTCGCCATATAGATTCCATGTCCTTTGAGGTTCTAATTGGTGGCATTACTTTTGCAAGATATCCTTTTTGTGATTCGTAGGATAATGTTAGGTAATGAGGACATGTTTCTACAAAAATTTTTGTACCTTTCTTTTTTTCAACATTTATGGCATTTATAGCTCCTTGAGATCCTATATGAACAAAGTATAGAACACATCCTGCCTTTCGAGCAATTTGCGAAATAGTTCTAATAGATTTTATCTCAGATTCAACCGATCTGCTCTCTGACCATGCACCAAGCCCATCTTTCTTTTTTTCTCTTCCCTCTTTCATACCACATGAACACATTTGATAGTCTTCAGCGTGAACTAGAATAGGGCAATTAAGTGAAGCAGCAATGTGAACTATTTTCATAATCATATCCAAATCTATTTTCACTTTTTCTTCGTGCAAAGAATTTGTCCCTGGAATCATATCCATATAGATGTGACCAACATCATCACCTAAATTCATGTAGAGCTTAAATGAGCTAATTCCTTTTTTAGTACAATACTCCATTTCATCTATTTGGTTTTGTTGAAGTATTGATGCATGAATTGCATAATCAATATAATGAGTTGTTGAGCTTTCCGATAAATGCAAATCAAGTAGTTCTTTGTATGAACCAGATAGTCTTAACATCCTCATCATTGTTGTAACTCCTCCAATAGCTGCAGCTCGAGATTCAGTAATTGCAGCCTTTTCGATTGATGAATAAACACCATAATGAACATGAGGATCAATAACTCCAGGAATTGATACTAGACCTCTAGCTTTAATTTGTGAATTACATTGTGGAACTTCTGTAGTAAATTTGACAATCCTACCCTCATCAATTACAATATTCTTTTCTGCAACTCCGCTTGGTAAGATCACATGTGAATCAGTGATTACAGTATCAAAAGTCATCAGTCATTTTCTTTAGGATCCTAGTATTATTCTTTGAGAGTAAATGAATAAAAATAGATGATAATTCTGATAATTAAAGGGCCGGTAGTCTAGTGGTAGTGATGCCGCGTTCGCAACGCGG
>CAZHDX010000155.1:0-3316 GCA_964531195.1 uncultured Nitrosopumilaceae archaeon | reverse complement strand
AGGCATCATGCATTGATCTATCTACTTCATCTACTACTCTTTGTGAACCACCTCTAAGAAGTAGTGTTATTGCACGTGGATTTTTGCATCCCTCTATGAATACCCATTTATCAGTCTCGACTTTTCTTTGTTCAACATGTTCTGCTGAACCAAGATCTTTAGATGAAATATCATCAAGATTTGTACTAATTCTTCCACCAGTTGCTTTTGCAAGCTTTGTCATATCACTTTCTTTAACTCTTCGGACAGCAAGTATACCTTGTTTTGCAAGATAATGCTGTGCTATATCATCAATACCCTTTTGACAGACTAGCACATTTGCACCGATTTCATGTATTTTATCTACCATCGATTTGAGCATTCTATTTTCTTCTTCAAGAAACATTTGCATTTGTGTAGGATCAGTTATTCGAATTTCTGCACTCATCTCTGTCTTTTCAATTTCTAGTGCAGAATTTACTAAAGCAATTTTTGCTTTTTCAATCTTTGTAGGCATTCCGCTATGAACAACTTCTTTATCTAAAACGATTCCTTTGATAAGTGTAGTATTTCTTATCGAGCCACCAGCTTTCTTTTCCACTTTGATATTATCCAAATCCACCTTGTAGCTTTCTCCTTGTTTTTCTGCTACTTGTAATATTGAATCAACAACAAGTTTTGATAACATCTCACTATCTTCTGAGATCAATTTTGACTCCATGCTTGTTTTTGATATTTTGAGTAAAATTTCTTTTTCATTTGGATCTACTTGTTTTGCAAGTTCTGCTAAAAGCTCAAGTGCTTTGTCTGCAGCCGCTTGATATCCCTCGATTATTACAGTTGCATGCACATCTTTATCCAAAAGTTCTTCTGCTTTTGCCAAAAGTGCACCGGCAAAAACAACTGATGAAGTTGTTCCGTCGCCTACTTCATTATCAACTGCTTTTGATATCTCTACCATCATTTTTGCAGCTGGATGTTGAACATCAATTTCTTTTAGAATTGTAGCACCATCGTTTGTAATAGTAACATCGCCTAAGGAATCCACAAGCATCTTGTCCATTCCTCTTGGACCTAGGCTCGTACGTACAAGTTCTGCAACAAGCTTTGCTGCTGCTATATTGTTTTTTTGTGCATCTTTGCCTTTTTGTTGTAGTGCACTTTCCTTTAAAACTAAGACCGGACCTTGTGGAGTTTGCTGAATTGAAGCCATAATTATCTCTGTTTTTTTGATTATTCAGAGCCCCTTTTAATACCTTATCGATCGAGCTACTGTTGCATCATTTCGTCATGATTTTTGAAAATGTCAACATATTGTCTTTTTTTGATATCCACAATTCCTCCAGAGATAATCCTTACATCCGGTAAAGCAAGAAAGGGCAAAAAAAGTGGGATTAAAACCGGATTTTTAAATTTACATCCCGCATCAACAATTTTTGAATTTAGATTTGAAAATTCTAAAATTGTATCTTCAAAGGACAGGTTAGATATAAGACCTGCAACTGGAAGAGGTAAATTTGCCAAAATCTTTTGATTTTTCACTGCTATTATTCCTCCCTGTATTTTTGTGAGCTCGTTTGCAACAAAGGCCATATCTTTTTCATTATTTCCAATTATCACCATGTTATTTTCATGAAAGCTCTGAGTAGAGCCAAAAGCTCCAATATCTGGACCAAAGTTTTTCAAAAATCCTAGACTAGATTTGCCAGTTCCAAATGTTCTATCAATTGCAGTAACTTTCCAAATGTCCTTATCAAAAGATGCTAAAACATTACCAGAATCTGTTTGAAGATCTTCGTAATCCTTTTTTGTTATTATTTCGGTATCTAGTTTAATTACCATAGATCTTGGAGATTTTTCTTTAGACTTGATAACAAAGTCTTTTTCCGTGAATTTTCGTCGTATGTTTACAGTTTTTGTAATCCATGTTGGAATTTTGGGTTTAACAAAACTTGTAACAATCTCCCCATGAGATACCACTAGTTTACCCCCGACAAATACTCTGTTTGGTTTAACCTTCTCCAGGTCATCAAAGACTAGAATATCTGCCATCTTTCCTGGTGCTATGCCTCCAAAGTCTCTTCCCATATTATAATAGTCAAAGCAATTCTTTGAAGCGATTGAAATTGCATCAATTTTATCCATTCCAAGTAAAATTGATTTTCTCACACAATGATCAATTAGGCCTGATTCTGCCAAGTCTTTTGGAGTTACTCCATCTGAACAAAACATTAGCCTTTCAAGATAGGGCTTGTGCGATAACAAGTCTGGTATAATTTTATCCAGATCTCTTCTGATAGAACCTTCTCTCATCATTATCCACATTCCCAGTCTTAGTCTTTCCATAACTTGAGAATAATCAATTGGTTCGTGGCATGAAAGTACACCAGATGAAATGTATGCGTTTAACTTTTTATCGCTTGCTCCAGCAGTGTGACCATTTATTATGTAACCATTTTCTATCATATTTTGCAAACTTTGCATGGTTCTTGCATCTCTTGTTGTTACCTTGGTCCACGAAAAAACTTCACCAAGGCCTACTACATTTGGTAGATTTAATCCCAATTTTTCTTCAGATTTACTCAGTGTTTTCGTATGACTAAATTTTCTATCAACGGGCAATCCACCTGGAATCACATGGAAAAATCTAACTGGCAAGTTTTCACATAGTCTGATAAATTCCCTAAATCCTTTGTACCCACAAACACTAGCAATGTCTATAGGATCTGAAAATAATGATGTGGTACCACACAAGAGGGCTTTTTTTGCAAATTCTGATGGTAAAACAAATTGATCTAAATGAATATGGGGGTCTGCAAATCCTGGTGTAACAAATTTTCCTTCTAAATCAATTACTACAGTTTTTTCTCCAACTTTTTGAGAAGCATTCAAGCCAACATATGCAATTCTGTCTTTTAGTATGGCAATGCTGATACCAGAAATTATCTCCTTGGAATAGACATTAACAAGTTTACAATTCGTTAATACAAGATCTGCTTTTTTTTCACCCATTGCTACAGAATTTAATGAATGATGAATAGTAGCAAGTGAATTAGATTTCACAGTTTGTGATTGTGCTTTTGTCACTATTATAGATTCAAAGCGATGTTTAAATTACGTCATATCTGGTTCCATTTTATGAATGTGCCAAAGGAGATAAGGAGATACTGTCCCAAGTGCAAAAAACACACTCTACAAAAAATCTCCATATATAAGGCAGGAAAAAGACGAGGCTCTGCTATTGGTGAGAGAAGGCACGCAGAAGACTAGAAAGGTTACGGCGGTCAAAAGTTCCCAAAACTTGCAAAACCAGCAAAAACAACCAAAAAATTTACAC
>CAZHDX010000154.1:0-3319 GCA_964531195.1 uncultured Nitrosopumilaceae archaeon | reverse complement strand
GCAGAAACTACAGCAAATCTACTATCTGCATGATGTCGTGAAAAAATTTTTCCACAATTAGCAAGTTTAGATATCTCTCTACCAAATCTAGAAGGATTCACATCGCATGAATCAACATATGAAGAATTTGGTCGTAGTTTTGCAATTACCATTGCCATATATTTTGCCTCTAAGTGATTTAATTTGTTGTTGCGAACACTCTGGTCTATTATTTGTGGTGAGATTTTTAGCACATGATAATTCTCAACAATTTTAATGATTTTTTTATACAACATTTCTCGAGTAGATGGAGTTAGTAATTTTGAATCTTTTACTCCAATTTTTGCTAGATCTTTTACTTTTTTGTATTCTATAGAGATTCCTGCAATTACAAGTGGGCCTAATACTGATCCCCTGCCAGCATCATCAACTCCACAAATTATCATTTGCGTTTTTGCTGCGCTAGGTGTATTAAATCATTATAAAATAACAACTGTGAAGTGAAGCCAGAAATTGAAGAGCTTGTCGAGACAAAAGAAGGAATAACCAAACTCCTTGTTCCCAAAGATTCGTTAGTTCTTAACGCACCTCCAAAACAACCTGCTTTTTTTAATCCACGTGCAAAGATAAACAGAGATTTTTCTATTATTGCTTATGCTACGTTTTTGCAAAATTTCAAGGGACCAAAAACTTTCCTTGATTCTCTTGCGGGTATTGGTTCAAGAAGTATTCGAGTTGCAAATGAAATTGAACTTATTGAAAGAGTTTTTGTTAACGATATTAATCCAAAGGCAATTGAAATTGCCATAAAAACATCAAAATTAAACAATATCACAAATTGCGATTTTTCAGAAAATGAGGCTTGTAGATTTCTTAGCTTACACTCTAAGCAAGATACTCGCGGAGCTATTGTAGATATTGATCCTTTTGGTTCCCCAACTAGGTTTCTTGATTGTGGTATACGTGCAACATCACACGGGGGTCTTCTCTCAATTACTGCGACAGATCTTCCTGTTTTAAATGGATTATACCAAGAGGAATGCAAGAGAAAGTATTACGGAACTCCTGTAAAGACAGAGTATGGAAACGAAATCGCAATCAGGTTGATCTTAGGATGTCTATATTTTGTATCAGGGAGACTAGATGTTAAAATTGTTCCACTTTTTGTTCAAACCAACATGCATTATTACAAAGTCTACGTTAAAGTATTGGTAAGAACAGACCAACAAGAAGATGTTGGCTATATCCTTCATTGCATGAACTGCGGTCACAGAAAAATGCAACCTGAAAAAGAATTTTGTTGTGAGATTTGCAATTCCAAATTACAATCAGCAGGACCACTTTGGATTGGAGATATTTATGACAGATCGTTTGTAGAGAAGATGTTGGTTAGTCAAAAAAAATTTTTAGTTGACAAATCTTGTGAAAAAACCCTGCTTAAATGTCAAAATGAGGCAAATATGCCTGGCACTTATTTTACTTTGGATGAAATAGCACGAAAAAAACAATGCGCGCCCTTTCCTCTATCAAAGGTAATAGAGAAGTTACAAGAGAATGGTTTTAGATCTAGTCAGACTTCTCTGAATTCTTCAGGATTTAGGACAGATGCGCCAATAGACAAAATTTTGCAAATTTTTAAAAATTAAGACAGATATCCAAGACAGATAAAATACAATTCACTGCTTGTTTTCCTACTTGCTTTTGGTTTTCTAAGATGCACTTTGGTGAATTTCTTTTTTACATAATCTCTAAATTCGTTAGAATATTCTCCATCAAATACCTTAAAGATTGCATTTCCTTTGTATGCCAAAACGTAATCCATTATTTTTGATGCGGCATAGTTTAGTGCAATTTGTCTCGCATGATCAACTGACCATGTTCCACTTACCTGTGGAGATAGATCACAGATAACCGCGTTTATCTTTCTACCAAAATAAGAAAAAATTTCTTCAACAATTGATTCGTCTTCAATATTTCCTCGTATCAAATGAACAGATGGAATTTCTTCCACATAAGATGTATCGATACCCATTACCTTACCCTTATTTCCTGCAAGCTCGGCAGCAACTTGTGTCCACCCTCCAGGCGAACACCCAAGATCAAGAACATAAAATCCCGGACCAATTATTCTGTAAGATTTGTTTAATTCTTTTAGTTTGTATGCTGCTCTGCTTCTATATCCTTCTTGATGTGCCAACCTTCTGTAGAAATCTCGACGTGCATCAATGAGTTTCATTTTTTAGTTTTTTTAATATTTGCAAGCTCGCTGATTACCCACTGCTCAATTAATGGACAAGTTCTCGGACTGATCTCCCCTTCTAAGGTACATTTTTGCTCTACTGGACAAATCAAACATGGTGCAGCCTCAATTGATTGCGTACCAACTGGGGCAAGTATAATTTTTAGTTTGTATGTCCAACGACCGTTTTCCAATACCTTTTCTCGCTTTATCATATTCTGTCTCTCAAGTTTTAAAGCAAGTCTTGAACCATCGCGACTGGTTAATTTCATCTTTTTCCACAAGTCACTTTGAAAGATACCATCCTCACCACTTTTTGCTACAACATTGCAAACATTTGCAATGAGCTTTTCCATATTAAGTCCTTCAATCTCAAAGGTCTCTAATTCCTTGTCCGAAATATCTTCAAATTCTTCTTCATCGGGTTCTTTTTTATTAGCTCCTTTTTTAACAGGTAATGGCTTTTTTTCAATCAATTTTTTCTTTTCAATAGGCTTCTTTGCTTCTATTTTTTTTACAGGTTTTTTCTCATTCTTTTTAGCCATAAATATCACTAATAACTTTCTACGAAAGGATTAGTTCTAAAGTAATATAATAAGATAACATTCGTTTATTGTACTTTAAAGTGTGCCGTAGCACTTATGGTGTTTTGATTACTTTTATCTTTCATTGTGGTCATAATAGCGTAATTACCTGAATTCTCAATTAACTGAGAAAATGTATCACCAATTGGCAAGACGGAATTGTTCTCTATGAAACACTGAGAAAAGTATCCCTGCTGAGCAATTACTTGGTTTGGTGATGCATCAATATCATATATTGTGATATAAAGATCGCCACAATCAAATGCCGTATTATTGACAGCGACTGTGATTTTCACGGGTGTTGAAGTAGAATACGAATTCAACAGATTTTGAATATTAATGTCTTTATCTCCCGTTTGAGCTGGCGGTTTTGGAATAAATTGCAACATGTTGAGATGTCTGTCTGGTTGTCCTAATACATCTGATAGAACTGACACTCCAAAAACTATTGAAACTACAACAGGAAAAATAAAAACAATCAAAGCTATCTTTTGAACAGCCATTTTGTTATCTAACC
>CAZHDX010000153.1:0-3377 GCA_964531195.1 uncultured Nitrosopumilaceae archaeon | reverse complement strand
ATTGTAGTGATGGGAACAATTACAAGAAAAATGGCTCCTCGACTTAGAATGGTTTATGATCAGATGGCAGATCCAAAATACGTTATTGCAATGGGTGCATGTGCAATCACTGGTGGACTTTACTTTGATTCATATAATGTATTGCCCGGAATCGATGGAGTTCTTCCTGTGGATATTTATGTTCCTGGATGTCCACCAAGACCTGAAACTCTGATTCAAGGATGCATGTTACTTCAAGAAAAAATTAAACGAATGAAGGCGGCATAATATGGCCTCTAAAAAAAAAGAGAATGTAGAATCCACCGAAAGTGACAATAAAACTGAAGAGTCTGTAGATGAGCAAAACCTAGAAAACTCTGATAATGATTCTTCACAATTAACCAAAGAAGAAGCTAAAAAATTTTATGAAGATAAAGGAATTGATCTATCTCATGACGTGCCAATTACTCCTGTTCCTATACCTCCCTTTGAGAAATCATTGGCAGACAAGATATCTTCAAAATTTGGAGAAAAAGTTGCTATTGATTACATAAGGTCAAATAGAATAAGAATAAACGCAAAAAAGGAGGATATTCTAGAAGTTGCTTATTTTATTCGTGATGAATTAAAATTTGATCATGCTGAATCAGTAGGAGGCGTTGATTATCCTGATTCAAATGAAATCGAAGTAGTCTATCACCTTGGTTCATATACTTCTGAAAAGCTTGGAAATAAAATAATAGCTTTGGCAACAAGAGTTCCAAGAGAAGAATTTCCAAATCCTGGAAAGGATATGACAAGAACACCTTCTCTAAGGGATGTATTTTACAGTGTAGAATTTCATGAACGAGAATGCTTTGAAATGTTTGGAGTATACTTTGAAGGACATCCAGATAACCGACGATTATTGTTACCAGAAGATTGGGCAGATATTCCTCCATTCAGAAAAGACTTCAAGATAAAAGGAAGATAAAATGACAACACAATTGCCTCCAGGTATTGAATTAGAAAAAGTAGATGACAGAATAATGACTCTTAATGTCGGGCCACAACATCCCGGTTCTGGTCACATGAGACTCATCATAAAAGTTGATGGTGATTATATTATTTCATGCGATCCTGATCCTGGATACGTCCATCGAGGTGAAGAAAAAATGGCTGAGTATAGAAATTACATACAAAATATTCCACATTTAGAAAGACCAGTAATTCACGATTCTTGCAATATTTTGTATCCGTATTGTCTTGCAGTAGAAGATCTGTTGGGGATAGAAGTTCCAGAAAGAGCAAAATATATTCGTGTTATTGGTTCCGAGCTCAATCGCTGTATCTATACATTATATTGGTTGGCCATCTATGGAATTTTCTTAGGCCATTCTACAATGTTTATGTGGCCAGCTGGAGACAGAGAATTATTTATTGATCTCTTAGAAGCAATGTCTGGTGCAAGAGTCACACATGCATATTTTGTCCCAGGTGGAGTAAGAAATGATTTACCAGCTAACTTTGAGGAAAGATGTCTTAGACAAGTAAACTATTTTGAAAAACGAATAAAGGAATATGAGAATATTTTCTATCAAAACCCAGTTTTAAGACAGAGGACAGAAGGAACTGGTATACTGTCAAGAATGGATGCAATTAGACTTGGAACAACCGGATCTGTGCTACGTGCATCTGGTGTAGATTTTGATGTGAGAAAAAAAGAACCGTATGATGTTTATGAAAATATAGATTTTGAAACTATAGTTCTCAAGGAAGGTGACTCGTATGCAAGATCTCGTGTCCCGTTTCTTGAAATGTTTGAAAGTTGCAGAATAATAAAAGATGCATTAGCAAAAATGCCCAAATCTGGTTCTGTTAGGACTAAGCTAAAACCTAATCCTAAGGGTGGAAATGATGAGGCTTATCGTAGAGTAGAATCTGGAAGAGGTGCACTAGGATATCATATTATTTCTAATAATAGGCCAGAACCATATCGAGTAAAGATAAGTGTAGGTTCTTTTAGGAATTTGATCTGTATGCCCTTCTTACTAAAAGGCGAGAAACTTGGTAATATGCCTGCAGTTTATTGGAGTCTAAACTACTGGCCTGTGGAGGCGGACAGATAAATGTCAACAATAGCACCGGAGTTTAGATTAAGCAGATTTATTGCTTCACTAACTGACATTATATTTTGGATTCTCCTTATTTTTTCAATCGTTGGTTTACCTCTTGTTTTCATTGTTCTTTTTTATATCAAGCTTCCAGTAATCAATGGTCAGCTCCTTACACCTTATCTTGCCATGACTTGGATGGCAGATCCATCAAGAACGATACCAATCGTAAAATCATTAATTCATACAGAATTTTTTAGAATAATCGCTTTTCCTGGATTTGGATTTGCGGCTCTTCTAGCTGCTGCTACAATTTTTATTGAAAGAAAATTCCTTGCCAAGATACAGCTTAGAGTAGGACCGCTTTATTGTGGTAAGATTGAGGGTATCTTACAACTTATGGGCGATGGCTTGAAACTAATGACAAAAGAAATAATTATTCCCGCTAAGGCTGACAAACCCATCTTCTGGGTAGCTCCTCTTCTTTTTGTAGGAACTGCTGCTGCATTTACATCACTAATTCCTGTTGCACCAGGATGGGTTGCAGCAAATCCAAATGTAGGATTATTAGCTATTTTTGCAACGATTGGATTCTTTCCGATAATAACTGTACTTTCATCTTGGTCTGCCAATAGTAAATGGCCATTTATTGGTGGGATAAGAGCACTTCATCAAATGATTTCGTTTGAAATTCCACTCATTCTCTCTCTTCTCGGTATTGTTATTTTGACTGGTACCTTGAATTTGACAGAAATTGTGGAATCCCAGCAACATTACTGGTGGATTGTTTTTATGCCAATAGGTGCAATAGTATTTTTCACTACTATTATTGCAGAACTTGAACGAGTTCCGTTTGATTTACCCGAGGCAGAAAGTGAAATTGTTGCTGGTTGGTTGACGGAATTCTCTGGAATGATGTATGGATTGATTCAGCTTGGAACTTATCTAAAGCTATATGCTTTTGCAGGTCTATTCACCGTCTTATTTTTGGGTGGGTGGAATGGTCCGATGATCTGGCCTCCCTTCCCACAAGAAATAATCACAAATGGAATTACTATTGGTCCTATCACAGCTCACATTCCAGGACTACCTCTTTTTGATCAAGAAATGCTTAATGGAACTCTTTGGTTTGTAATAAAGACAGTAGGAGTCATACTAGTAATTTTGTTACCGCGAGGAGTATTCCCAAGAATCAGGATTGATATGCTTTTGCATACAGGTTGGTACAAATTGCTTGGACTTGCATTCGTTAACATCTTTATAGCTCTCGGATTGCTATATGCAGGTGTCTTGGGACCGGGAGGA
>CAZHDX010000152.1:0-3379 GCA_964531195.1 uncultured Nitrosopumilaceae archaeon | reverse complement strand
AAAAGAAATCTCTAATAATGTTTCTTTGAAACAAAATATAGATAAATACGTCCGAAGAGATAGATTTGCAAACAAGATTGGAATGATACCCGTACCAAAAGATGTTCTCAAGACATTAGGTGATGAAATAGATGAAAAAATAATGGATAAAGCAGTCAAGTCGATAATACCTTTAATAAAAGACGGAGTCATGTTGATGAAAGGTAATTACGATCTTAAGAGAGTGCTTGAATCTTTGGAAGATTACATGAGAGCATCTGGAATGACTTCAGGCCATAGAATAGAAGGAGATATTCATCATTTTGTGATACAACATAATCTTGGAATAAAGTGGTCATTTTTTGTAGAGATGTTATTAAAACAAATCTTTCATCAATTTTTGCCAAATCTCACAATGCAGTCACGCACTACTCCAAACACTACGATAGCAAGCATATCACTTGGATCAGAGTTTAGCGAACACGACTACTAAAATTTTAACTAATGATTTTCAAGTTTCAAAAGATCTTTTAGTAAACCGTTACTACGCCAATTCTCCAGGGATGTATGGTACAGTAATAGTGATACACTCCAGGCTTGTCAAACTTGTGGCTAAAAGTATCACCTGTTTTTAGCACACTGCTGTTGAATACAGGAATGACTTCTCCTTTGCTGTTAATACTCTGGACAGTGTGTCCTATGTTGTCCTGATTCTCCCAAGTAACGGTCGTGCCTCTTAAAACTTCCAAATTGAGTGGAACAAAAAATCCAATGTTGGATTGCCCTGAATTTCCATTTGGAATTATCACTTGTTCAGTCAGAGAAGCCATAACATTTCCAAATAGGTTCTTGCCACTTACAAGATATTCCATAAAGTAATTTTGTCCGTTACCTGCCATCCCTGCATTTATCTTCCACAACGAGCCTGCTGCAGAGGCAAGCAGCCTGTTCCCATCCAATACTAGGTCATATGATAGGTTTGATTTTGATACTACAGGTCCTGAAGCATGGAATGAACCGTCCTTGGCATAGGAAAATTGCCATTTATCTGTCATCATCTTGGCAAAGACTGTAGAGTTTTCTGTGCTTAACAAGACAAACCCGTGATCAATTTTAGTCTGATCATTTAGGAAGATCCTGATGCTTGACCAGTACATTTGTGGGGGATCTGAATTTAGCAATGCTACCCCAGATCCTTTCATTCCATTTTGATACGAATCAGCATATGCTACGTTTACTGCGACAGAAAATAGAATAAGAGATAAAATAATCCATTTCATTGGTTTTCTAATATAGATGATTTTATTTTAACTCAAGCTTAATTATCATCAATGATAATTTGCCTCTAGCTCCAATTATTTTTTGTAAATCGATAAGGAATTAAGATGTAAACTAGAGTTAACATGGAGTTTTCCTTTTTTCAATTTAAATGATTGAATTAAAATTATCAATGATGAGAATCAAGAATCCACTTAAATTCTTCTTTGAAGAAATATGTCTATGTCACAAGAGATAGAATCATTGTATGATGGCTTTCTTGCAACCATTTCTTCAAAATTGCAAAAAATTGATCCAGAACTTGTAATGAAGGTGATGGAATATGAGAGAAAATTTGGCGAAGTAGAACCTGCGGTTAATTTGCATGTCCATTACAAGAATGGAATAAACAATGATAAGAAATCTGATGAGTTAAGATCGAAATATGGTTATTGCATCGCATTAGAGGGAAAATCAAGTCTTGTTGCTCAAGGAAACATGAGCCTTAACACGATAGAAGAGATATCAAATGATCCTGATATTGAATCAGTCACAGGCTTTGCCTCAATAGCTTCTTACTAAGTTCACAACAAATTTTATTCTTATTTACACGGACAAAATCAGAGTTGAGAATTAGAGATATGCTATTAAATTGCTTTTCTAGACTGAGATTGTGCAAAAATCTCTAAAAATAATTGTATATATTGTTGCAGCGATTATGCTATCAACTAGCGTCATTTATCTTGTTACTTGTTATCAGGAATTAACAGATGAAAGTAGTACAGGTTTTCATGAGATAATCGGAGATGCAAACGAGCCTACTGCACAAAGTGATCTTGATTCTCACCAATGGAGTGAAATTGATATGGCAGCCAAAGTACAAACAATATTTTTCTTGGCGGTGGGTATTTTGTATGTTCCAGTCGGTATATGGATGATCAAGAGCAAGGACAATACAAAACCATTTGTTATTGCTGTTGGAGGTTCCTTGTCTCTGATTGTATTGTATGCATTATCAAGAATAATGGATCTCCCGCTAGTAGGACTACAAACAGATGTAGGCATGATTGATATAGTAAGTAAAGCTCTTCAGGGCCTCATTGTCACAGGTTGTTCCTATTTGGTACTCACAAGAAGATTTGAAAAGAATCCATCTCTGTAGTTTACAAGATTGCTATACACGAGAATCTTGTTCTGGACTAATACATAAAATGCTAGAAAGGTAATGATATGTCTTGATCAAATCAAGATTTGGAATAAAATCATTTTTTCGGAATCTTGGACCAGGTGTTGTAACTGGAGCATCTGATGATGATCCTTCTGGGATTGCCACATATTCTCAAGCTGGTGCCCAGTTTGGTTTTGGAACACTTTGGTTGGTCCTATTTCAGCTACCTTTGATGATAGCAGTACAGGAAATCTGTGCACGTATCGGACTAGTAGCAGGTGACGGATTGGCTGGTATTATAAAAAAGAGATATTCTAAAAAAGCAGTTTATCCAATAATAGGGCTCCTGCTTATTGCAAACACAATAAACATTGGTGCAGACATCGGGGCAATGTCTGCTTCAGTTCAGCTTGTATTACCGGAATTTCCAATCATAGCTGTAACCATTCTTTTTATTGCTATAATTATCTGCGCAGAGGTGTTTGTGCCATACAAAAAATATGTAACTATACTAAAATTCCTAACCTTGAGTCTCCTAGCTTATGTGATTACTGCAGTTATCGTTGGTGGAAATTTGACGGAAATATTGACTGCAACTATAGTTCCTCATTTTGAATTTTCCCCTTCCTTTGTAATGTTATTTGTTGCACTGTTTGGAACTACCATCTCTCCATATCTCTTTTTTTGGCAGTCCTATGAAGAAGCTGAAGAAGATGTTGCAAAAAACAAGATAAAAGAAATTGGTGAAGGCCAACCAGAAATTCTAAATAAAGAGATCAAGATGATGAGAACAGATGTAGCAATAGGAATGGGATTCTCTCAGGTGATCATGTGGTTTATCATAATGACATGTGCAGGAACTCTTCATGTAAATGGATTGACTGACATTGCTACTGCTGACTAAGCGGCAAAGGCATTAGAGCCTCTTGTTAAATCATTTCTTTACGAAGGCGAGATCTCAAAAACCATTTTTTT
>CAZHDX010000151.1:0-3396 GCA_964531195.1 uncultured Nitrosopumilaceae archaeon | reverse complement strand
CTTCAAACAATAACTAAACTTAAGAAAGAATATACTTTAGCATGGAGAAATGCAATAGAGTCAGCTATTTAAATGCAACAAGAATTTGCAACCAAAGCTGGAATCAATACAAATGTACCAGCAGCAGTGATAAAAGCTGTAAATGACGTAACTGAAGAAGTAATCAAAGCAAGAGCAGTTCAAAATAAGCTAGTTCTAGCTGCAATTGATGCGACAAAACAAAACATAAAAACATTCAGTGAAAATGCAAAAGCATTTGCAGGTTTGAGCGAAAATTTGTATCAATCTTGGATCACTGCATGGATTCCTACACGAAATTAGTTTAGGAATTTTTTCCTTTTTTATTTTGATCTTTCACTTAGCCATTGGCCAAGCTCTGTCAAAACTTTCTTTTGAGAAAATGAACTTGCTATCATTCCCACATGTCCTGTTGGATAAATTCTCAGAGTTTTATCTTCAGTTCCAACTGCATAATAAAGCGGCATACTGCATTCTGGTGAAACCAAATGATCTCCCACAGCTACTTGAATGAAAATCGGCATCGTGATATTTTTAAGCGAAACTAGATTTCTTCCAACATACATTTTATCTTGAATAAGTAGATTCTCTTGATATACATCTTTTATCCATTGTCTAAAAAGCTCACCTGGTATAGAAGGAGTATCGTTTAACCATTTTTCAACACGCAAAAAATTATCAACATACTCTTTATCATGTATATTTTTGAAAAAGCGTATGTATTTTTCTACTCCCTGTTCAAAGGGTTTTAAAATTGAAAAGATATAATACATAAATTCAGGAGGCATGTTACCAATTATTTTCACCATCTCATCTACATCTACATGTTTGGCAAGGTTACCAACAACTGTAGTGTCTTTTTTTCCATCAATCACAGGTGCAGTAGCAATCAGATTTTTTACTTTGTTAGGATGAATAGCAGAATAAATTGTAGCCAAGGTACCACCTGTACAGTAACCTTGCAATGTGACCTTTTCAACACCTGCTTCTTTACATACAAAATCTACACAATTATCAGTATACCCGTTTACATAATCATCAAAGCTAAGATATTTATCAATATTAGTTGGACTGCCCCAATCTATTAAATATACATCAAATCCTTGATTCGTTAGATTTTTAATCCAACTTTTTTGTGGATGAATATCTAAAATATGATATCTGTTTATTAATGCATAAACAATTATTATTGGAGTTTTGTGTTGCTTTTGAACTGAGGAATTAAAATGCAAAAGACTCATTTTATCTTCAGAATATGCAACATCATAATGCGTCATTTCAAGATTAATTTCATCCATCGCCGGAACCATTTTTGGAGCTTCAATCAAATTTTTATTAAATTTTAAAAATTCTTCAATAAGAACTGGATCGATCTTTAGTTCATTTTCCATTATGGGTAGATTCTCCAAGTTTTTTTTCATTTTTTTCTAGTTTGCCAACTCTTTTTCGTAGTGAGTGTAATTCTTGATAAACTTCATTTAGATCATTTTTAGTTGGGACATTTGCTGTTTCAAGTAATACAGCAAGCATATTATTCCAATGTTTCGAAAGTTCAAGTTCACTTGAAATTAATTTACCAAAATTTTCTCCAAACTGCTCTGAATCAAAAAGTTGTGTAAATGAGTTTTCAAATAAGTCGATCCATACTCGTTTTGAAGATTCGATATGTTCAACATCGTTTGGTATCTCAGGAACTTTAGAATTAAATCTCTTTTGTGCTTCCATCCAAGTATCGGACAGTTGTTTGTAATATTCAGTGAGCCTTGTATTAAACTCTAAGAGATCTTCATTTGCTTCTATCATTTCATTTACTAGGTTTTTGGTTTGCATTGTAAATTTCCTCATAGGTCCTGCGGACGTGAGAGCAACAGGTTTACTTGAGATAAGATAAGCCATATCAGTCCAGAACAACGAAAGATGTTTAAAATAATCTGCTGCATCCTTAAAATCAATTTTTTTTTGAGTTTCAGCTTTTGATTCCATGTCTAAGGTATACAAAAGATCTCAATAAATAGATCGTCAATCATCGATTATTGATGTTTGATTTAATAATCTTTATCGGGGTTGCCGTGAGATGAGACAATAATGGATTATGAGAAGTTTTGCAAGAACGTCTTAGATTTGGATTCTAAGATAAGATTTGCAGGAATGATAAACGAGAAAGGGAGACTTTTTGCAGGAGGGATGAGGTCTGGTCTCAAATCTCTCGAGGATTCAAAGGACGACGAAATGCTTTACATGGAATTAGTTTTGAGAACAAAAATGAGGCGTGAATTTGATAATGTTTTAGGACCCGTAAAATTTGCCATGTCATACAGAGAAAAAGCCATTGTTATGAGCTTTCCAATGGGGGAAAACGTTTTATTAATTTCAGCAGAACAAGGATTTGATTTTGCAAATATTCCTTTTAAGATAATAAAAATAAAAGGAAATTAGGTTTGAGCAGTTTCATAGGTTGTTTGGCACCACTGTAATATTTTCTCAATATCATCGGAAATAAAATCTACACCGTCCGGATTTTTTTTTGGTGTTTTTGTGCATAAAGCTATATGTAAGGACTTGCCAAATTTTGTTTTTGATGTATTAATGGCTTGTGAAAAAAACTTGATGGAGCTTTCTGTAGAAGAAAAAATTATAATTATCATTAAGCTTTGTTTTTTTGGCCATATTTTGTTTAGAAACCTTTGCAGATCAATATCAAACATAACACCAATTGAACTAGACATATCTCCGAGTTGAGATACCTTCCAACCTTCAACATGAAGAACTGTAGAAGTAGCTTGTGCAATAAGTGAAGTTTGAGAATCTGTAGAAAACACTACAGCATTTTTTAAAGAATCTATTTCATATTCAATTAAATTGATGAGGTATAATGAACTCGATACAATATTATCAAGAAGATTTTTCTCAGATTTACCGATCTTTCCGGAATCATAAGAATTTTGAATAGAGTCCATAGAAGGAATGATAACTTCTGTAACTATCTTGACGGGATTTGCGCCGGAATGAAATGAGTTTCTAAGTAGATTATGAGCTTCTCTATTTGCTCCTGAAAGCACATATTGTAGATATTTGTTTTTTACCAGAAAGAAATCATTGGGAAAATCAAATGATTCAACGCCATCTTCTATAAACCACAGAGTCACATTTCCTATATTTTTTTGTTTTACTAGTCCCTCTGCAGCAAATATTTGCAGGTATTTCGTCATGGTTAATCTATTTATTTCGAGTTTTTCAGCAATTTCAGTGCCTGAGAGGCCGGTTTTTGAGTCATGAAGAATATCGATTAATTTTTTTTTTACTTTTTCACTTTGATAACCACGAACCATGATTTTGAAAATGTAATTTCTAATATATAGTATTACAAATAATTACTCA
>CAZHDX010000150.1:0-3415 GCA_964531195.1 uncultured Nitrosopumilaceae archaeon | reverse complement strand
TTTTATATTAAATTGATTTTTAAGTTTTTTTTATTCTGTATTAAAATGTTCCTGATGGACCGGCAGTTGGATTCCCGCTTGTAACAGTGTGTGCAGCTGCATCTTTATTGATCCAAACTACGGTCGTTCCCGTTTTTACCGAAATCTCTGATGGATCAAAATATTTTTGGCCAGCATTTTGTGTTGATGCACCTGTAGCAATTGTCACATTTGCAATAATTGGTTTTTGTGGTTCAGTGATAATTATCTTGCCAGTCATAAACGGATGTACTGTGCACAAGTAGTCATATTCTGTTACGTTCAACTTTGAAGTGTCTAACCTGTATGTTCCTCCTTTTGATATTACACCTGAATCAAATGCTGCACCACCATCTGCTGAGCTTGTCACAGTATGTACGACAACATCATTATTTTTCCATTCGATAATGTTTCCTTTTTCAGCTGTAGCATTATTTGGTTGAAAATTTGGATTGCCTTGCATTGATGAGTTAAGAAGTATTGCAACAGATACTACAGGTGCGTTAGAAACGGGTACTTCACTTGTCTGTGTTTGGTTTTGTACAGTTGCTGGATGTAACGAAAATTGGGCTCCAGGACCTACAAATCCAAGTGCAGTGTATGAGACAATTCCTACCCCCATTGCTAATAAAAATATCACAGCTATGGGTTTTGTATATTGCGATAATTTCATTGCAGTAAATGCAATAACAACTGTTGGAATTATTATTATGAGCAAGATTCCAACGAATCTTGGTAAGGATGTGATCGTAGAATTTAAGCCCAAAGCAAATGCACCAACAGAACCAGCTATACCAAAAATCACCAAAGTTGTTGCTTTTGCTCTATTGCTTGTCGATATTCCACCGCTTAGTATTCCTGCTGATAAAAACACTAATCCGAAAAACATTGTTAGCCCTGAAAGTGCCTGCATTCCAGTAAGGAATGTGTTTGCAATACCAAGATAAGACAAGAAAACTCCGGCAAGGCCAATGGCCGTCAAGCCCATACCAGGCATCATCAGATCCCAATCGCTCATTTGTGGTAATTCAAATTGGTGAGATAATTAATCCTTTTGAGAACTTGAGAAGCTTCGAAGAAATTAAATTCCCAACAGCACCGCTAACAGAGGCATTGGGATTAAAAGAAATATTAGAAATATCTAAACCTAGAATCGTTATTCTTCTAGTAATTACGGCCATAACATCACTATACGCTGCTAGCAAGATAATAGGGCCTCCGTTGAATTACTGGAGTCTATTGCATATTATAATAGCAGGTTCTCTATCTTCTGCTGGTTCTAGTGCACTTAATCATTATTATGATAAAGATATTGATCCTCTAATGAAAAGAACAAGTACAAGACCAATTCCATCAGGAAGAATCTCTGCAAGAAATGTTTTTCTTTATGGATTAATTACCAGTTCAGCTTCCGTAATCTATGCATGGTTTACTCTAAATCCTGTTTCTACTTTTTTTATTTCACTTGGAATATTTTTTTATGTAATCGTTTACACAGTTTGGCTTAAGAGAAGAAATTCCTCTAATATTGTAATTGGAGGATTTGCAGGAAGTGCAGCAGCAATGGCTGGCTGGTCTGCAGCAACTGGCTCTATGGACATACTCGGAGCTCTTGTTGGAGTTTTGGTTTTTGTCTGGACACCATCTCATTTTTGGTGTCTTGCAATGAAGATCAAAGACGACTATGCGGAAGCCAAAGTTCCAATGCTTCCTGTTTTAATTGGAATGCAAAAAACTTCAAAATACATTTTAGTAAATACAGCAATTCTTCTTCCATATTCACTGCTATTGGTTGCATTTGGTTTGGGATATGTGTATCTCGTTATTGCTGCAGTTTCAGGAGGTCTAATGCTTGTATATCATTACAAACTTACGAAAATGCCAACTTCAGAATTTGCTTGGAAAGCATACAAAGTTACTGCACCGTACTTGACAATAATTTTTGTTGGCATAGCACTAGATGCTGCATTTCATTTCCCTGTAATAAGATAATACTCTTTAGGTTTTTGAAAAACTATTCTTGTATTTCTTGTTCTTGGTCAACGCCAGGAAAGCTTGCTTCATAATCTCTCTCTAGTTTTTCCCTGTTTTGTTGTTCTATTTCATCTACTTCAGTTTCCTTTTCAACTATCTCGATTCTTCTTTGGTCTTTTGTAAGCCAAGTTACCTTGACGAGTCCAAAAATTTCCAAATTAAGTAAAGTTTTGTTGAACTCATCCTCTGGAATTGAAATTCCTGCCTTCAGTAATAACTTGGCAAGCTCTGAATCAGTTACAGAATTAGAATCTTTGATAATTTCATATATTCTATTTTTGAGTGGTATTGTCATATTCTAACCATAAAATGTTTTATCGATTGGCTTTGGTAATGCAAATGAAATATTTTCTTTTATAGTTCCGTACCATTCGTCTACGCTCTTTGTAATTGACGGTTTGACAAGTTTTAATGCTGCTGAAAAATCACCGCTTGATATCTTTGAAGCATTATTTTGCATTGTATGCACAGCAGCCTCTCTACAAACGGCAACAAGATCTGCTCCGCTATAATTTTTTGTGGCCACTGCAATTTCTTGTAGATTCACATCTCCTGAAAGAGGCATTGTACGAGTTAGAATCTTGATGATTTCTAATCTCCCCTTTTCATCAGGAGGAGGTATGAACAAAATAAGGTCTAATCTTCCGGGTCTTAGGAGAGATGTGTCTATTAAATCAGGTCTGTTTGAGATTCCTAATACAATTACTCTTGAGGCACCTCCGTCTTCCATTTCTGTTAAGAGTTGACTAAGGAGTCTTTCGCCCACTCCTCCATCTTCCACCGATTTTGCTCTGGCAAATGAATCAAGCTCATCGAAAATCACAATGCAAGGAGAAGATGCTTTAGCTTTTCTAAATATCTCCCGGATAGCTTTTTCTGATTCTCCCACCCATTTTGATAGAATTTCTGGACCCCTGACTAGAATCATGTTTGCACCGCTTTCAGTAGCAAGAGATCTAGCTAGTAATGTCTTTCCGCATCCTGGAGGTCCATAAAGCAATGCTCCCTTTGGAGGTTTGATTCCCATTTTTTGAAATTTTGCAGGTTCTTTTATTGTCATTATTAAATTGTCATGCAATGTTCTTTTTGCATCATCTAGTCCACCTACATCCTTCCACCAAATCTTTGGACTCTCAACATAGAACTCTCGCATGGCAGTAGGTACGATTTCATGCATAGCATCGTAAAAATCTTGTAAGCGAATTTTCATTGATCGTAAAATTTCTGTTGAAATTTTGTCTGTTTCCATATCTATTTCCGGTAGATAGTTTCGGATTGATTTCATTGCAGCTTCTCTACAAAGTGATTTGATATCTGCTCCTGTATAACCATGTAATTCTGATGCAAGTATCCTCAAGTCTAC
>CAZHDX010000149.1:0-3425 GCA_964531195.1 uncultured Nitrosopumilaceae archaeon | reverse complement strand
TGTTGTGGCATGGCCTCAAGCTGGGCGCGTGGGGAACGGCAATCGGCGTTGTTGTCGCGTTTGCTTTGACTCCGGTACTGCGCGACGTCATCAGTCCCGCCGATCCGCACGATCCCGTCGCGTTTGTATCGGTCGTCATGATTCTGCTCGGTGTCGCCGCGGCGGCATCTTACTTCCCTGCCCGCCGCGCCTCCCAAATTGATCCGAACAATTGCCTGCGATGTGAGTAGTCAGCGTTCGCAATTTGGCGTATCGTAATGCGCATTCCACGTATCCAGAAAGGGAGAATGCCATGCGTACACGGTTCGTGCGCCTTTTGCTCTGCTTCGGCGTCCTGACGTTGACGGCATCCAATTCTTTGTTGTAAAGTAACCCCTCCATACTCGGCGTGACTAGACCAGATCTTCCATAGGATCCATCTTCTGTCACTGCAATCACCGCGTGTTTGTTATGTTCTAGAATTTGGTTTGCAATTTTTTCAAAAAATACTTCATCTTTTGTTTTTGAACCCATAATTAATGTAACATCATCTGATTTTTTTAGAAAGGTTAGAAGACGAATTAATGGTACCAAACCTGTGCCTCCGCCAACAAGTAAAAGATTTCCTTGTTTTAAAGTAAAAGAGTTTCCATAGGGTCCTCTTACTCCAATTTGTTCACCTACTTTAAGAGAAAATAATCCAGTTGATGCGATTCCATGCTTTCGTACAGTAAATGCTGCCTTTCCCTTTTCTTGCGATATCATTACGCTCATCGGGAGTTCATTTATTCCCGGAATCCAAACCATTGCAAATTGGCCAGGTAAAACATTGGAAAGAATTTCATTTGAGAAAACAAGAGTTCGTACAGTGGGTGTTTCGTCTATTACTTTTTCTATTTTTATAATTAATGGATTATCAAACTTTCTTTGCAATACCAACCATTTCCTTTATCTTTGAAAAATTTTTCTTTTCCATATAATTAGATATACCATTATTGATTTCAGAAAATATACCAATCCATTTGTCCACTATTGCACTACCAATCTGAACAGCACTAGCTCCTGCAAGAATGAATTCGATTGCATCTTCCCAACTTGAGACACCTCCGCATCCAATGATTGGAATACTAAACTTTGACGAAATCTCGTATACGCATCTTATGGCAATTGGTTTTATTGCGGGACCCGATAGACCACCTATTTTGTGACTAAGAATAGGTCTCTCTGTTTCTACATCTATTGCCATAGCCCGCACCGTGTTTATTGCTGTAATTGCATCAATTCCAGATTCGCAAGCTACTCGTACAGTTTCAAGATAGTCTGAAGACCCCAGGCCTACTTTTGCTATCACTGGGACAGTCGATTGTTTTTTTACAGATTTTATTATTTTGTGTACAAGATCAGGATCATCTCCTACTTCTAATCCGACTTTTTCTACATGTGGACATGACAGGTTGAGCTCGTATCCTAAAATTTTCAGATTCTCAAATTGTTTTATCATAAATGTGAAATCTTCCGGGATAGATCCCACCAAGCTTACGATTATTGGAATTGTTTTATTGGAAGAAATCATTTTAGCAAAATTCGGAGCCCCTGGATTTGAAAGTCCTACAGCGTTTAGATAACCTGCTTTTACTCCAATTACAGTGGGGTTTGGATAACCTTCCCATGGTTCTTTGCTTAGGGATTTAGTAACTATCGCACCTGCTCCAGCCTTATATAGACGATCAAAAACGTCAACCGAAATTCCTAAAATTCCTGAGGCAAGCATTGTTGGCGTTTCAATTTTTATCAATCCTACTTCGGTGGAGATGTCAGGTTTCACTTCTGATTATAAAAAATTGTTCTCTTATAACAGTTAATGTACACCTATTCCTATAATGTTACCTTTTTTAGTGAGTCAGGGAAATGGGTGATATGCATTTTGTTATTTTAACCGAATTAGGAATTGCTGTCTTTGATGAAAATACGTGCGTAAAATCAATTCCTTTTGCAGATGCTGCAACAGACTATGTTGGAATAAAAAAAGAAAAATTAGATCCTTATGAATTACAAGACTTCCTATCATCCATTAAATCTAGAATTTTCGTGAATGATACTTCATTGTTGAATATTTTGAAAAAAAAATCTATTGATTCTGAATTAATGAATGAATCAAAGATAGAGAATATACAATCATCTAAGCTGCAAGTTCTTGTTGATTCCGGTTTTGCAAAAGATGAGCAAGAGGCCAGAACTAAACTGCGCGATTTCGCAGTGCAACTCTCTTCATCCAGAGTAACCGAAATATCGGAAAGCCCTGATCTTCACATAATTCAAGGAATAAACACTCTAGATGAAATTGACAAAGTGATAAATGCTCTAAGTTCAAGATTGCGTGAATGGTACGGATTACATTTTCCCGAGCTAGACAATCTTATTGATAGCATAATTGGCTATTCAAAAATTGTTCTTGCCGGAAAGCGAGAAGATATTACACAAAATGTTTACACAGATGCTGGATTTCCTGAAACAAAAGTTGAGATGCTCAATCTTTTACAAAAGAAAAGTAAAGGCGGACAAATCTCAAATGAGAATTTAGCAATTGTTCAAATAATTGCAAAACAGATCTTGGAACTTTTTGAGTTACGCAGCAATTTAGAAAAACACGTTGAAACGCAAATGGAAACCATAGCTCCAAATCTAGCTGGAATCCTTGGAACTGCTGTAGGAGCCAGAATTCTAGCAAGAGCTGGGAATCTCCATAGGTTGGCTTCAATGCCGGCTAGTACAATACAGGTTCTTGGTGCTGAAAAAGCTCTTTTTCGTTCTCTTAAAACAGGTGCACAGCCACCAAAACATGGATTGCTTTTCCAACATACTTTGGTACATGCTGCACCAAGATGGCAGCGAGGAAAGATAGCGAGGGCAATTGCGGCTAAAGCGGCAATTGCCGCACGAGTAGATGTATTTGGAGCAGGAAAGAACCAGATGCTATTTGAGAAACTGAATGTTCGAATAAAGGAAATAGGTGAAAAATACAAAGAACCTAGCGATAAAGAAACTATTAGGGCAAAACCAAGAGATGTGGGTTATTCAAGAAATCAAAGAAGATTTGGTTTAGAACGCCCTCAAGGTAGCAGGAACTTTTCAAGAGAACAAAATAGAAAAAAAGACGATTGGAAGAAAGGAAAAAGAAGAAAGTTTGGAAAACGAAGAAGATAATGTTTTTTGGGTCAAAATAGAGGGCGAAAAAAGACTTGCCACTATAAACATGATACCAGGAAACCAAGTCTATAAAGAAAAATTAGTAAAAATTCAAGATGAAGAATTTCGAGCGTGGGATCCATTCAGAAGTAAGCTTGGAGCAGCTATTATGAAAGGTCTTCAATCTTTACCGATTGTTCGAAAGTCAAGAGTTCTTTATCTTGGAGTTTCAACTGGAACTACCGCAAGTCATGTTTCAG
>CAZHDX010000148.1:0-3455 GCA_964531195.1 uncultured Nitrosopumilaceae archaeon | reverse complement strand
ACCAGCATCATGTTCATTATCATTTGGAGCTTGTTCAACCATATACAAACCATCTTCTAGCGTACCGACTCTTGTAACAATTACTGCAAGTTATAGTGGGGCTACAGGAGTTCATGCCTCAAGTGCCAGCTTTACATTGCTAACGATTAGTTAATGCTGTTTTTGACAGTAACAGCAAAAACTGTTCTGAGGAATTTTTACAAATTAAATGATTTAGATTAGTTATTTTTGGGATAATTCGCTGGGTTTATTAAAATTCAAGATAGTCAGATCTTATGATTTATTCCAAAAAATCTCTCGTAGGAATAATTATGGGTTCTAGTTCAGACAGCAAAGTAATGAATGGAGCAGCGCTAGTTTTAGATGAATTTGGCATAAAACACGAGGATCAAATTGTTTCTGCTCACAGAACACCCACTAGATTATCTGATTATGCAAAACACGCAGAGAAAAATTGCTTCAAGGTAATAATTGCAGGTGCAGGAGGATCCGCCCATTTACCTGGAATGATTGCATCACATACTACAATTCCAGTTATAGGAGTACCCATAATGGTATACAATGACAAGTCTGGAAAATCAGACAACTTTAAGTTTTCAGCATTCGGAGGATTAGATTCTCTTTTATCAATTTCTGAGATGCCTACTGGATCTCCAGTTGTAACTGTAGGAATAAACAAGTCAGCAAATGCAGGTTTATACGCAGTCAAAATACTTGCTAACGAATTTCCAGATTTACAAAGACAGCTAAAGAAGCACCAAGAAAAGCAGCACTATTCTGTAATAAAAGAATCAGACGAGTTAAAAAAACTGGGACTAACTAAATTTACAAAGAAAATACTTAAGAAATAAACTCCAAAATTGACAAATCGACTATTGGAATTTTAGATAATTTTTTAATCAAGTTTCAGCTAAAAATCCCAGATGGAAATTAAAGATATTCTATATAAAACAATTAAAAAATACGGGGAGCAAAGAATCCTATCGGATATTGCTCAAGGAAACAGCTCGGATGCAATAAACATTATTTGTAACGACTGTATCCCTATTCTTAAAAATTTAGAAGGAGAAAATGCCGAAAAAATAATTTCGTTTACAGAGGGATTGATTCACTATCTACTAACAGTTGCCTTGATTCCTAGCCAGAGAAAAACTACTCTTAACGCAATAAATGTGGATGTTGTCATCCCAGATATTTCTACCCTTTCGACATCTGCACAGAACGCACTAGTATTAGCATTTCAAAAAACAAATGATAATCAATCAATAAATAAAAGAATTAATGAATTAAAAATGATTCAACCCCACAAAGAAAACATCTGGGTTATTTTAAATAATAATTTAAATTTAGATGTAAAGACTTATCAAGTCGACTATTCCAACTTGGAATCTTTTTCAAATATTTTAAATGATATAATTTGGTTCGTTTCAAATAAAAAACAATCTAAACTTAAGATCTTTAAGATATGAGAGATTTTACATCGATATTTTTACCAACCGTATCAATCATTTTTTCAACGTCATTCAAATCTTTGATAAAAGGAATTATTCCCAAAATAGGCACATTGGTAAGTTCGTAAAGTGTAGTAGGAGCATTTTTTTCTGCAGGCGTTCCTTTTTCATCAAAATTATTTATTACAAGACCTCGAATTTTAATATCATATTGTTTACACATATTACATGTCATTACAGTATGGTTTAATGTTCCCAGGGTTGCTCTAGTTACGATAATGGTTTCGATGTCCATTTTTTTAATCATGTCTGCAACAAAAAATTTTTTTTGTATCGGTGTCATTATACCTCCTATTCCTTCAACTAGCAATATTTGATGTATTGAAAGTAATTTTTTAAACTGTTCAAAAATTAATGAAATATCAATAGGCAGTTCTAAAAGTTTTATCGCATCATAAGGTGAAGATGAAAGAGGGAAAAATACAGGATTTACTAGCGCTTCAGGGTCATTGATACCCGCGACTCCAACTAGTTTTGCAACATCAGATGATTTGAATCCTTTCACAGAAGGAATACCAGTAGCAATGGGTTTCATGACCCCAACATCTAGACCTATTTTACGCATGGAACCAGCAATGCCTGATGTAATTGATGTCTTTCCAACTCCAGTATCAGTGCCTGTAATAAAAAAGGCCTTCACAATAGACAGTTGTTTATGTCCCTTAAGAATACAACGTACCGTTATTATTCCCAAACTTGTGATACTCACTAATTGAATTCAAAAGATTACGTATGGCATCCGTATACACAAATGAAAGAGTGGGAAAACTTTGATGTCATAACAAAAGGTAATGGCATGTGGCTTGTCGATTCAAGAGGAAATCGAATGCTAGACGGAGTAGCAAGTATGTGGTGTAATGTTTGGGGGCATTCTAAAAAAGAGTTAGTAAATGCAATGATCACGCAAACTAGAAAGTTGCAACATTCTTCTTTGTTTAATATTACAAACGATAAAGCGGAATTGCTTGCAGAAAAACTTGTCAATGTCTCACCAGGAATGAAAAAAGTATTTTATTCAGATAATGGTTCTACTGCAATAGAAATTGCAATTAAGATGGCTATGCAATATTGGCAAAACATTGGAATAAAAAATAGAACAACATTCGTAACACTAGAAAATGGATATCATGGAGACACTGTTGGTGCAATGTCAATTGGATACATGCCAAAGTTTTTTTCTAAATTTAAAAAAATTCTTTTTCCAGTAATTAAAACACCAACTCCAGAAAGATATAGGATTCCAGCAAAATATTCTGTAGAAGACTATCAAAATTATTGTCTGGAAAAAATAGAAAAGATTTTTGCAAAAAAAAATAATCTTGCAGCATTCATCATGGAGAGTGGAGCACAAGTGGCAGGAGGTGCAATAATCTACCCAGATGGATTCCAGAGAAAGGTGAGCCAGATATGTAGAAAATATGATGTACTTTTCATCTTGGATGAGATTGCAACAGGTTTTGGGAGATTGGGATCATTTATTGAATATCAAGCACAAAAAAGTATTCCGGACATAGTAGCATTTGGTAAAATGCTAACAGGAGGATATCTGCCGCTAGCAGCTACATTAACGAATCAAAAAATATATGATTCATACCTAGGCAGATATGAAGAAATGAAGCATTTCTTTCATGGTCATACTTTTACTGGAAACCCAATTGCTTGTGCTACAGCCCTTTCAAATTTGGATTTGTATAAAAAGACTGATTTAATTTCAAAAATCAAAAATAAAACAAGACAGTTTGAAAAACGCATTGAGGAGATTTCCAATTTGAAGCTAGTCGGTGACGTACGACATAAGGGAATGCTCATGGCAATCGAATTAGTAAATGACAGAAATAAAAAAGAACCAATAAGACCTGCAAAAAAAATACATCAAAAAATTTTTGTTGAAGCAAAAAAACGCAGAATCTATCTTAGGACACTTGGACATATCATAATGCTTGT
>CAZHDX010000147.1:0-3478 GCA_964531195.1 uncultured Nitrosopumilaceae archaeon | reverse complement strand
ATGGTCTTTCTATTACATATGAACCTGAGATTACATCAGATCAAATCATTGAGAAGATAGGCAACTTTGAAATTGTCATTGTTCGAAGTAGGACAAAAATAACAAAAGAAATGATTGAAAAGGCAAGTAAATGCAAGATCATTGCAAGAGTCGGAGTAGGGCTTGATAATATTGATCTTGATGCAGCAAAATTAAAAGGAATTCGTGTCATAAATGCAGTAGAAGGTGCAATGAATGCCGTAGCAGAACTTGTTTTAGGATTGATGTTATCTTTAGCTAGGGAAATTCCACGTGCTGATAGGGAGATTCGAAATGGAAAATGGCTAAAAAAAGAATTGATGGGAACTGAACTTTCTGGTAAATATCTTGGAATTGTAGGACTTGGAAATATTGGGAAAAAGCTTGCCAAGCATGCACGTGGGCTTAACATGAATATTATAGGATATGATGTAATTCCGATATCAGAAGATTTTTCACGCGAAGTAGGATTAATAAAAACAGATCTTGATACATTATTTTCAAGTGCGGATTACATTTCATTTCATGTTCCGCTGACTGATAGTACACATCATCTTGTAAATTCAAAAAACTTGACGAAAATGAAAAAAAATGCCTACATTATCAATACTTCAAGAGGTGAAATAATAGATGAAAATGCTTTGTATGAAGCATTAAAGGAAGAAAAAATTGCTGGAGCTGCTCTGGATGTTTTTGAAACAGAACCGGCCATTGGAAATAAACTTTCAACACTCTCAAATGTTATTTGTACACCACATATTGGAGCTCAAACAAAGGAAGCTCAGGCTTTAGCTGCAAATGTTATAGCAGAAAAGATAATAATGATTCTTCGTGGCGTTATATAGAATTGCTATACTCGAAACTATTTTTACCTTTATTTTTTCTAAGTATTTCATTTGGAATAGCCTTTGGTGAAATAGGAACTCTCTCTGTCGTATCTGATAAACAATACCAAATCAATTATGATGCAGCATTTACACAGATCCTTGGTGTGCAGCCAAACAAAGACGATCAATCATTGCTATTTTCTATTCAAGTAACAGAGCCTACTGCAACATTAGAACTGACATTGCCTAGAGAACTAATAGGTGCTGCAAAAAAAGATGGCAGTGATGATAGTTTTATTGTGTTAGTAGATGGAACATTTTCTTCATATCTGGAAAAAAATTCGACTCAAACAAGTAGAACAATTTTGGTTCAACTTGCTCCTGATAACAAGGAATTAGAAATTATTGGAACTTATCTTGGCGGCTACAATAAACCAAATCCTCAGCCCATTATACCAACTCCTGTAATATCAGTGCAACAAAACCAAACTTCACAAAACCAAAATTTCTCAGTAACACCAATTAAAAATTCGTCTGTAAATGCATCCCCAAACGAATCTAAACATCTTTCCATTCAAGAAATTTTATCAAAAATGCTTCCATTTGATTTGCAAAACGCATCTTACAATATATTAAATATGCAAGTAATTGAATATGCCATAATAGCCGTAATAATTTTAATTATAATCATTGTTCTTACATCTTCAATAAAATCAAAATCAAGAAAACGTTAGTAATTGATAATTATATTATCATAATTTTAGCTTGAATGAGATATTGTATTCCTGATCCAAAATCATTATCTGAAATCAAATCATCAGTCCACCACTTTGCATTATTTTTAATCCACGCCGGAACATGTACGACGTTTTCTGAAGAATTTTTCGATTGAGGGGCCTGAATTATGTCATATTGTATGAGATCTTTAATTACACTCACAAAGCTCGTAGCGGTCGTCTGCTTATTATCTAACCATAATTTAACTATGTTTTTATATTGTGTGGGAATTGCAATTTTTCCTGAATCAACTATGCTAAAATCAGTATTGGCATTAATACCTGAATAATTTGCGTTTATGTGATATGTTCCAGATTTGAATGTGGTTTTGTAGAATGGTACAGGTGCTGTTATTTCAGTTTTTAAATTAGATATTTGAACAGGAATAGGAGAGCTAGATTTGCCTGAATCATCTACTATTTGAAAAGTTATAGTGTCTCCTAATAATTTTGAGACTTCAAAAATAAGGGAAAGATGATCTCCATATCCATATACAGGCTTGTCCGTTTGAACTGAAAGTATTGGCGTATCTGATCCATAACTTAATCCGACAAGAGAAAAAAACAGGATTGCTGTTGATATTAGTGTATATCTTAAGATCATGCTAGGAATATCAAATAATTTTATAATATGTTTTTGGAAAGTATCTTCTAAAATAATCTAAAGCATTTTTTCTCACTATAAGAAACAAATGGCTTCTAACAGAATATTAAGGGGATTCTGATAGTGCCGTTTATGATACGCCCCCAGGATCAAACTTGGCTCAAAATGTGGCAAGAAAATTCGCCAGAGCTTCGAGCAAAGGCAGTTGAATGGAGAAAACAAAATGCTCTTACTAGGATACAGAGACCAAGCAGAATCCAAAAAGCAAGACGACTTGGATACAAGGCAAAACAAGGTGTGATTGTAGTAAGGATGCGAGTAGGCCGGGGCAACATGCGCAAGAAAAGACCAGTTGCTGGAAGAAGACCAAAACATCTTGGAGTTACAAGAATAAAGCCTGATGTTTCGATGCAGCAAGTTGCTGAACGTCGTGTACTTGAAAGATTTCCAAATATGAAAATACTTGGTTCATACTATTTGTATCAGGATGGAATTTATTTATGGTATGAAGTTATTTTAGCAGATCCGTCACATCCGAGAATCTTCAAAGACAAGGAAATGCTCGGCAAGCTTTAGACAGAGGATGAAGATACTAGTTTTATTATTTGGTTTAGGATTGTACATGCCAAGTGCTTTTGGAGCTCTGGATCATCCTGGATTGCAAAAAGATTGGAACATTGAAACTGATAACTATACCTTTCATCTTGTGACGGTTTCAAACTTTGATATAACTAATTTGACATTTAACAGAGAAAACAAGGAAATCGTCTTTGACATTGATAGTCCGCATGACAAAAACCTTGCTGAAATACAAATCCCCCACAACTTGATTGCTGGAAATCTCACAGCATTTGTGAACGGAACTCAAATTTATCCAAAGATTCAGCAAGATGATAGAATCTCATTTCTAACTTTTTCATTTGATAACAAAGGTACGAATAAGCTGAATGTAGTTGGAACTACGTACCTGCCAGAGTTTTCTAATGCTGCTATATTAGTAAGTATAATCGCATTTACAATGGTAATTATTTCTATACGATTTAGAAATTTCTAATAACCATTAGCATAATCCTCCCACAGATTAGCTCGACTTGTAAGCTTGTTCATCTGGTAAAAAATCCCGCCAACAATTCCTGCCTGGTAGAATGCATAAAGGTATACTTGTGAGTGCGTAGGATCACTATGTGTTAGAGTCAACGCAATCATAGAAAAGAAGATGTAGGTTCCAACAAAAATGAATATCTTGCTAAAAA
>CAZHDX010000146.1:0-3493 GCA_964531195.1 uncultured Nitrosopumilaceae archaeon | reverse complement strand
AGAGCCGGACCAGTAGCTACAATTGCAAATCCAAACATCAGTAAAATTGGGCTAAAGCTACCAGCTACCTCTCCTACCAAAGTAGCTAACAAGCCAGTCGGAGAGTATAAAAATCTATGCACTCTTTTCAGTCGGTATTTTAGGATATGATTATTTTTTATTAATTTTCTTAAAAATGGTGAAATATCTATATTCAAAATTTTTGTCGTCACAAAAAATTGCTTTTAATGATGAGAATGGCCACAACCACAAGAGTCGTGATTCTGTGATTGATTTGATCCTTTTTCGATGCATCTTGAACACTTATCAGAACCTGTTGCAGAAAAGAATCCTATTCCACATGATATGCACTTCATAGTTGGCATGAAAATACTCAAGTCTTTCCATTATTTATACAAATGTTCTTAGAAAAGAAATCTTAATGATTGATATATAACAATATTAGATTTGTTGATATGGTTAACATAGGCGACAAAGCTCCAAATTTTACACTGGTTGATACCGACTTAAAGATGCGAAGTCTTGAAGAATTCAAAGGCAAAAAAATAATACTGTCGTTTTTTGTTGCGGCAAGTTCACCAGTTTGTACAAAAGAAATGTGTACTTTCAGAGATTCATTGGATCAAATATCTAAACAAGGTGCCCAAGTAATTGGCATTAGTAATGACGGACCTTTTGCAAACAAAGCATTTGCTGAAGCTCAACACCTTAACTTCCCTATACTTGGAGACTACAAAAGTCAAACAATTCGTGACTATGGAGTATTGATGCCTGACTTGCTACATGTAAAAGGATATGATGCAGCAAAACGCTCTGTTTTCATTATTGATGAAGCTGGTGCAATAGTATACAAATGGGTTTCAGATAATCCTTTAATTGAACCAAACTACCAAGAAATATCAGATTTTCTCAAGAAAAAATAATTTTTTATTTTAAATTTTTTAGTTCTTAACCTGATATTTTATTCAATCTCAACAAGAACATCATTTTTTGCAATAGAATTTCCTTGTTTAATCTTCATTGTCTTAATAACACCATCCTTATGCGATTTGATAGATACCTGCATTTTCATTGACTCTAAGACACAAACTATATCCCCTTTTTTTACAGAATCTCCTATCTGTACATTAATAGATACAACTCTTCCTGGGATTTGACTTTTTAACGCTAATTGAGAATCCGTACTTGATTCAGCACCAGAATTTTTGTAGACAATTTTATCCAGTTCAGAATGTTTATCGAATGTTATTTTTACACCATCCACTACAAGTGTCATCTTCGCAGTGGTATTCTCAAGATATTTTGCAAAATGATATGTGTTATCTAACATAAACTCGATTCCCTCTGCTGTCATGCTAATAATCTTGAGGTTTTGCTCTTTACCACGTATCTTTAACAAGTATTCAGAATTCGTGAAAATTTTGAGAATTTCCGCATCAAGTTTATCTTTTTGATTTTCAATTTTGAATTCCATTACTAAGTCTCACCTAGTTGTGATTTCCAACCCATTCCATTATTTTTTTGTGTTTTAATCTTATTTTTTAGAAATTCTGAATGAACTATTCCGGCAGCAAGAGCTGCATCGGTTTTGTCTAAAATTTCTTTAGATAGATCCTCCCGTAATCTATCCAAAATTTTGAATCTATCAAGAAAATCTGTTGATAGATCACCATTAATGAATTCCTTGCTATCAATTATCGTTTTGTAAAGTGGAATAGCATTTTCAACCCCTTCGATGTAAAAGTCCGAAAGAGCAATTTTCATTCTTTCTCTTGATTCTTCAAAAGATTCTCCCCAAGTGATAAGCTTGCCCATAAGAGAATCATAGTACGGCGATACTGAACATCCGGGAAAAAGATACGTATCAACTCTCACTCCTGGACCAGATGGAATGGTTACATCAGAAATTAATCCAGTTGATGGAGCAAAATCAAGAAAGGTATCTTCTGCATTTATTCTACATTCTATTGCACAGCCTTTTACTTTCAAGTCTTTTTGTTTGAATGGGATTTCTTTTCCATTAGCAATATCAATTTGCAGTTTCACAAGATCTAGGCCAGAAACAAGCTCCGTTACGGGGTGTTCTACTTGAAGTCTTGCATTTATTTCTATAAAATAAAATTGTCCATCATCTAGTCGCAGAAATTCTGCAGTTCCCGCGTTTCTATAATCCACTGCTATTGCTGCCTTTACTGCAAGTTGCCCTATATCATCACGTATTTTTTGATCAACTACAGGAGAGGGCGACATCTCGATGAGCTTTTGATGGCGTCTCTGAATAGAACATTCTCTCTCAAATATGTGCACTGTATTTCCATGAGTATCTCTGGCTAATTGAAACTCGATGTGCCTTATTTTGGGAAGAAACTTTTCTACAAACAGCGCGGATTTACCAAATGCTGCTTTTGATTCGCCAGATGCAAGCTCAAATGCTTGTCTGAGTTCTTTTTCATCATGAACTAATCGTATTCCTCTTCCACCTCCACCAAATACTGATTTTAACAATACTGGATAGCCGATTTTATGAGCAATATCAAGCGCCTTTTCTACTTCCTCAACTATTCCTGGACTTCCTGGTACTGTTGGTACTTTTGCTTTTGCCATCGCGTCTTTGCATAACATTTTATCTCCACAGAGGCGCATTGATTTTCCCGATGGACCAATAAAGTTTAATTTCTTTTTTTCACAAAGATCTGCAAAGTCTGCGTTCTCTGAGAGAAATCCATAACCAGGATGAATAGCATCTGCACCAGACTGTAATGCAACTTCAACAATTTTTTCCATGTTAAGGTAACTTTGCGAGGGAGAAGCTGAGCCTATGTGATATGCTTCAGATGACATTTTGACATGTTTTGAGTTAATGTCCTCATCAGAATAAACTGAGACTGATTTTATTCCAAGAGCTTGACATGTCTTGATTACTCTTATTGCAATTTCTCCCCTATTTGCTATCAAAATTTTTTCAATCATATCCAACTAGAGATTAATATTTCCATGCTTGCGAGGAATTCTTTTTTCTCTCTTATTAGCAAGTGCTTCTAATGCTCTTATCAAAACTGGTCGTGTTTCAGAAGGATCAATTACAGAATCAATAGTGCCATATGATGCAGCAACATAAGGATTAGCAAATTTTTCCGTAAAATTATCAACAAGTTGTTTTTTTAGGGCTTCAGGATCTTTTGCACTTGCAATTTCCTTTCTATTCATTATCTTTACAGCGGCTTCAGAGCCAAGTACTGCAATCTGAGCGGTTGGCCAAGCATAATTCATATCAGTTCCAAGGTTTTTGCTTCCCATGGCAATGTAAGCACCTCCATAAGCTTTACCAATTATTATAGTGATTTTTGGAACGGTTGCTTCACAAAAAGCATAAAGAAGCTTACTTCCATGTCTGATTATTCCATTATGTTCTTGATTAGTTCCTGGCATGTAGCCCGGAGTATCCACTAGCGTAATTACTGGAATATTAAAACAATCACAGCATCTAACGCAT
>CAZHDX010000145.1:0-3545 GCA_964531195.1 uncultured Nitrosopumilaceae archaeon | reverse complement strand
AAACCATTTCGTTAATCTTGACTTAAATTCCTCTATTTTAATTAAATAAAAAATCCTTAGGGCTTGATGATAAATTGTATTGATTCGTTCTGCAGGAATGTCATATGTATAAGTTTGTATTATACAAATATGTATATATACAATGATTTCCTATCTATAGATAGGAAAATGAGCAAAGTTATCTTGCAGAAGAAAGGATCTGGCAAACATAGTTCCAGAACTATATCACACATGCCACGCCTTGACACTATAGAGATGGTTGAAGAATTAATTTCTGACAAAAAAGAATTTAGTTCTAAAAACAGACTTTGGAGAGCACTTCCAAAGCAAGTCCAGTATCCTACCTTGCTTACGATTTTAAAATATCTAGAAAAGTCAAACAAGATAATGTATGACAAAGAAGGTGCTATTCTCTGGATATTTGCAGACAATCCAAAGATAAAGAAGCTGCACAGGGAATCAACGGTACTTAGATAATCTAGTATCCAAATCTTTTTTCGTATTGCTTGTGATCAAAGGCTTCCAAAATAATACATGCCTTTTCGTATTTTGTACCAGAAACGGTGTAAACTAGTCTCCAGCCAGACCTTAACTTGTAACGAAACAAGGTATGAATTTGATGTTCGTTGACGTATTTTTTGGGCCAGCGATCTCGTGGAATTTTGTCACCTCTCGCATAATCTTTCTTGAGAAGTTCTAATGCTTCGTTGATCTCTTTGTATATGACACTTTGTTTATCAAGTGAATTGAAAAATTTCATAAAAACAGGAGCACCACGTACAGATATTTTTTCTTTCAAATCGAATAGGATTGATGAAATTATTATTTAACTGATAGTACGAGGCACCTATTGTCCAGATAAGTTGTGATGTAATTTCAAACCCGTTTATCTTTTGTTAAAAATTCCTAGACCGATGGGAGATGCAACCATATTCTTCTATTTCTGGTTCCGTTTAGGTTCAATTCCAAGGGAATAGCTGGATTAAAAATTAATTTAGCATTCAATTGCAGTTTTAATTGCTTTTTCAGACAATACTATTTTCGTTTTTTGTTACAATGTCAAACTATGGTTTGCATTTACTTGATTGATGAACGCATTTAATTTTCCGCATGCACCATTGTCATTAGATGGGTTGGAATCATTGAGAAGTGCGGGTGCGTTTCCAAGAACACTGGTGTTTGCACCAAAGCTATTTCCTTGTATAATCAAATCATTGACTGCTTGTCCTGGTGTTTTAATTATTACCTTTTGAGTGGCAGTTGCCAAATTGCTAGCATGATCCTTTGCAGTCCAAGTTACTATAGTGGTAGTTCCTTGAGTAAATGTTGCAGGTGCATTATTGGTTACTATAGGTGATGGATCCAAGTTATCATGCACGGTTGGGGTTCCAAGTGGTGGTGATACAGGTGTCTTAGATATGATAGTAATATCAGCAGGTGCTGTAATGGTTGGTTTTGTTGAATCATATTTTATTACGACAGAGTTACTACCTGTATTGCCAGCATTATCTGTACAGTGACCTGTTATTGTAATGCTGTTCCCAGCAGGTCCCGAGTATGTAATTGGACTATCACAAGAAACAGGGTTGCTACCTCCTGTTGTGGAGTCATCTCCTGTTAGGGTAAATGTCACAGAATGGTTGTAATATCCATTAGAATCTGAGGGTCTCTCTGGAGTAAGTGTCACAATTGGAGCCGTCTTATCGCAGACAGCATTGATTAATGGATTTCCAATTGGAAGATTTCCAGAAAATATTGCACCGCATTGATTATCAATACTCCCAGTATTGTCAAGCAATCCTAGATTAGCAACTGTGCCAGAATTTGTAAATTTGGCACCATTATTTATGGTTCCGCCAACATTATTATTTGTTGTACCTGAATTAGACCAAGATTGAAAATTGGATATAATTGCGCCCTGAAGATTATTGAAAATACCCTCGTTGTTAAACAAATTCGGAATATCGCTTATTATCGTGATTTCGCCTTTATCAAAATTGTTGATTATTGCACCCACATGATTGTTTAAAGTACTAGGTGCAAACGCTAGTATTAAAAAAAGATGATTATTGATTGTACCAAAATTATCTAGAACCCCGTTACTCTGTAGACTTAACTGAAGATAGTTATTAATGACACCATTTTTGGTATTTGTAATTAGAGCATGATTTTCTATGAAAAAATTGTTATCTATAACACCGGAATTTTCCATGGTGCCAAAATTTGTAAGAAAAGCACCCAAAAAATTAAAACTTGAAATTTTTATTGTACTGTCGGTAGTCAGAGTTCCTGTATTTCTAAATGATCCTCCCTTTAAGTCAATTATTCCATGGTTAGTAGTGGTACCAGCATTCAGCAACCCGCCGTTATGAGAAACAATTCCATAATAGGGATCAAATATTGCTTTGTTGCTAATTTCCAAAGTTACTAATGGATTAATGGTTAAAGAATTACCAGCGTTAATAGCGAGACGTTCTACAATTTTACAAGTTTTTGTATTTTCATTCCATTCTGGGTTTACTAAAATGCCTACACTAGAAGCCGTTACTGGTAATGATAAGCATGATGTTTGGTCACTCAGTGCCAAATCTTGAGCATACACATCATGAAAACTAACAATAGACAAGAGAATTAGAATTATTGATGCCCCCGACAATGTAATCTTTTTTGAAGTCCCACCAAAGGTTACCATTTCGTTCTAGTTTTTTCTGACATTATATTATTTAAGCATGATGACTTGTCTTCTTGGTAGATGCTATAAATTTCTAAATAGGCCTCTTTTATGTCAAAATTTTTTAATTTAATTAATTTTTTTTAGAATTATCCAAGCAAGTACAAACCCGATGGGACTAGGGTACCATCATGGTCGTTATTTTGGGCCCACTTTTGTAATAATTTCATATTGTTAGCAGTTTTATTCTATGAAACATAAGATGTCAAAAGTTTGTATTCTCATCTGAAATTCTTATTGGAATATTCACTAGTGTTGACATCTCATGAAACCAATGCCAGAATACAATGATGAAATACAAGTTTGTTATTAAGGCAAATAGAAATCAGAACATATGAAAAAGGAGAGATTAGTGGATTATCAGACAAAGGAAGTTGAGGCATATACTAATTTTTGTAATAGACTTCTCAAAGGAGACATACGAAGAGATGCTACCTTTCCTGAACTAGCTAGATTTGGTAAAATAAATTATCCGATAGTAAAGCCAGAACAATTATGTTATTCCACAGATCGTGAGAAAGGTTGGTCGCAGATTCCATTTGCTGGAACAATAATCATGCCTATTAAAAATGTCAATGAAGATAATTTTCTTGAATCACATGGATTTGAGGTTTCCGATATTCCAGATATGCTAAAGTTAAGAGAGGAAGGAAAAATACAGTTTGGATTAGTTATGAATCCTGAAAATTATAAAGATCTTGATTATTTAGATCCTATTCTTGAATTATATCCACCCGTACTTCGACCAATACCTCCTGAATTTTGGGTGGAGGAAAACAAATTCAAACATTGGGTCGAAGAATTCAATGTTGCA
>CAZHDX010000144.1:0-3560 GCA_964531195.1 uncultured Nitrosopumilaceae archaeon | reverse complement strand
AAACACACTAATATTAAATAACCCCCGGTATTGATTAAGTGACCTGATAAAAAAATCCACCTCGTCTTTTTTATTATAGATATAAAAGCTTGCCCTAGATGTTGCAGAAACATCCAGCCTTTCCATCAATACTTGTGCACAGTGGTGACCAGATCTTATTGCAACTCCATCTTCATCTATTATTGTAGCTAGATCATGTGGATGAATGTCACCAAGATTAAACGAAATAACACCACCTCGCTTTGCCATGTCCATCGGTCCGTATAGCTTGATTCCTTTAATGGCAGAAATCTTATCCAATGCATATTTTGTCAAGTCGATTTCATGTTGACGAACCTTATCCATTCCTATTGCGTCAAGATAGTCTAAAGCAGCGGAAAATCCCACAACATCGGCAATGTTTGGGGTTCCAGCCTCAAATTTGTAGGGCAAATCATTCCATGTAGTCTCATACTTGTGGACCTCTCGAATCATGTCTCCTCCTCCGTTAAATGGGGTCATGCTTTCTAGTAGATCTTTTCTTGCCCACAATACTCCCACACCTGTTGGTCCAAGCATTTTATGAGCAGAGAATGCAAAAAAATCACAGTCTAATTTTTGTAAATCCACTTTCATGTGAGGAACAGACTGTGCAGCATCAACTAGCACATGCACGCCCTTTTGGTGGCATTTTTTTATGATCTCTTCTGTTTTACTAATCGTTCCCAAAACGTTTGACATTTGGCTAAATGTTACAAGCTTTACCTTTCCAGAATCTAGATATGCATCCAGTTGATCAAGTATTAGCTCACCATTGTCATCGACTCCAATGTATTGTAGTTTTGCACCTTTTTCCTTTGTTAGCTGTTGCCATGGAACAATATTACTATGATGTTCATATTCTGTTGTTACCACTATATCGTCCTTGTTTACATTTTGTCTTCCCCATGAATATGCAACAAGGTTGATTGCTTCAGTAGTTCCTCGAACAAATACAATTTCTTCCCTGTTTTTTACATTAAGGAATTTGGCTATCTTGTCTCTTGTCATTTCGAATTTGGAAGTGGCTTCTTCTGCCAATTCATGAACTGCCCTGTGTATGTTGGAATTGTAATTTAGATAATAGTCACTTATGGAATTTATCACTTGGATTGGTTTTTGCGTTGTTGCAGCATTATCAAAATAAACAAGTGGCTTGTCTTTGTGGACCTTGCGTTTAAGGATGGGAAAGTCATTTCTTATCTCTTCAATGGAAATAAAACTAGTCTGCATATTTATTCGACCTCAACATAGATCTCATTTTGTTCTATTTTAACATTATAAGTTTTAAGAGGCCTTTCTGCTGGAAGATTTTGTGGTACTCCTGTCTGCAAATTAAAAGTGGAAAGATGTAGTGGACAAGTTATTCCCTCGTTACTTAGAATTCCGCTTGAGAGGTCAGCGTCTGCATGGGTGCATATTCTGTCAGTGGCATAAATTTTACCATTAAGGTTTGCCAAAAGAATTTTTTTATCGACATGATCAAAATCAAGTACTGAATTTTTTTCCAAATCCTTTTTGCTGCAGATTTTTATCCATTTTGACAAATTCTCACCTGTATTTGTAATGACTCTCAAAGATGTCTGTCTCCCGATATCGTGTCTCTTCAACTTCTAATAATTCCTTGAGCTGCTCGTCTGATTTTATAGATAATTCTCTTCCAATCCATTTTGAATCAATAAGATAAGTTATCCATGCCCTTATCTGGTACGACATCTTTCGTGAAAGTGGTTCCAAGAATCCCTCTACTATGATCTTTTGTGCATCAGATTTTCCCAGGCAGCGTGTTCCAAGATAGAACAATTTTTCATCATCAATTTGTGCAACGGATGCAGCATGTGTTGCCTTGACATCATTAGTAAATATCTCAAGACCTGGTATTGAATCAGACTTTGCACCCTTATCAAGCAAAATGGAATGACCAGCAAGGTATGATTCTGCAAGATGAGCTTCTTTTTCGATTCGAATCATTCCTTTGAATAATGATTTTGATGTATCCTTTAGGACTGATTTTTCAAGAACCCGACCAATAGTTGAAGGCGCCACATGAATCAGATTTGAAGTAATATCAAAAGATTGATTTTTGTTTCCAAATACTACTTCGGTATCAGTGGCGTTTGCACCAATACCTGTTAGATAATTGTCAATCTTGTACCTAGAGAGAAGGGAGCCAAATAATCCAAGGTACCAATTCATTCTACCGTCTCGTGAGATGTTTGATCTTCTTGTTGAAAAGTTTATTGCATTTTGATCCATTGCTTGCAACGTGATTACATCAAGCTCTGTATTGGGATTCACAACTACATTGAGCAGTTCAAGATATGCTTGCTGTTTTGTACTCTTTGGTGCATACAGCTCTTGAACAACTGAAGCCTTTGAGCTCTCTTCCCCTATCACTATATTCCTTGAGATTGTTGAGGTTTGGTCTATCGATAGTGATGAGATCAAGTGAATTGTTTTTTCTAAGATCAATCCATGCGGAATATAGATAAAAATTCCTGAATTAAAAAATGCGTTATTTAGAGCGGTATACTTGTCTGTTTGAGGATCTGTTAATTCAAATAATTTTTTAATCTTGTCTGTATGATCTCTTATTGCATCCTGAATTGAACATATGATCAGTCCTTTTGATTTTAATTCTTGTGGAAGATTTATCTTGATAATGTTTGTTCCAATTTGTACTACACTAGGATTGTCTGCAAGCTCTACAATTCTGTCTTTTACAAAATCAGGAACAGTACTGTCTGAGCTTAAAGAAAACGACACTTCATCAGGATTCATTTTATTTGCATCGCTGTATTTGTTATAAAGCGGTGAGACTTCGGGTGGCAGTCCTTGATACACAGAAAGAGAGTTTTTTCTATAATCTTCTAGCCATGAAGGTTCATTATTTGCAGCAGAAATCTCTTTGATATGATCTAGACCAAGTTTTGATAGGACAAATGATGACATGTCTTTGTTGGATTGATTTTTCTAACCGACAGAGCCATCCATTTCCAGTTTTACCAATCTATTAAGCTCTACTGCATATTCCATTGGAAGCTCTTTGGTAAATGGTTCAATGAATCCATTTACAATAAGAGTGAGTGCCTCTTCTTCTGTAAAGCCTCGTGTCATAAGGTAAAAGATCTGCTCATCACCTATCTTTCCCACAGTTGCTTCATGCGTTATAGTAGCATCTTCTTGGTTAATCTCCATGTATGGATATGTATCAGTCTTGGATTCATCGTCTAAAAGCAATGCATCACATCTCACAGAGGCCTTGACATTAGTAGCTCCCTTTGCAACATGTAATAATCCTCTGTACGTTGTTCTACCATCATTTTTGCTTACTGACTTTGATGTTATCCTTGATGTTGTGTTTGGTGCCAAGTGAACCATTTTTGCACCAGTATCTTGGTGCTGGTTTTTTCCTGCAAATGCAACTGAAAGTGTTTCACCATGAGCCTGTTCCCCTAACAGATAGATTCCTGGATACTTCATTGTACGCTTGCTTCCAATATTTCCATAAACCCATCTTATTCGTGCTCCTTTATTTGCAT
>CAZHDX010000143.1:0-3591 GCA_964531195.1 uncultured Nitrosopumilaceae archaeon | reverse complement strand
ATATTTGTCAATCCTACACTCAAGGTGGCAGTTTTTTTGTCATATTTAACACCTCATGAATCTTTGCACAGAGAAGTAGCAAAGGCAATGCTCAACTGGGCAAACCAACACAAATGCTCATTAATTCTAAGTAGCTCTCTCATCAAGCCTGGAGCTCCGGATGCATCCATTATGGGAGTTGCAAGTACTCCAGAAGCTAAAAAGAAACTCATTGATGCATCCATTCCTATTTTAAAAGATGGAACAGTCCCAGGAATTCCAGGAATTTTATTAAATGAAGGATTGTTGTCAAAAACAAATGTCATTGTACTTTTAGTGAGTGGTCAAGAACCTGGACCGGATTTTAAATCAGGAGCTGAAATTTGCATGGCGTTATCAAAATTGGTTCCAGGTGCAATTTGTGATTTGTCAACACTATTACATGAAGCAAAAATAATTGAACAAAATCTCAAACAAACCCAAGAAGAAGCAGAGCCAATCAAGGATGCAATGTACGGATGACTTATCAAGAAAAATCAATATCAAAAAATCAATTAGAAAAAGTTCTTCAAACCCTTGACCTTGATGAAGGAGTCAGAATAGAAAACAAATCTGACATGATATTCATCAATAGATCTGCCAAAAGATATTGTGTGAATATTTCGATTCCAGGAGATGAAAAATTTTTTTATTATTCTGAGCTGCAAGATGTTCTTAATTTTTTAAATGAAAAATTAGATTCTGCATCTAAAATATTTTCATACTAAAGCGTGAATCAAATGTTATTTTCTCTAGTTTGAGATGCCAACAATTGTAGAATTTGCTCTAACAGTTATTACTATTTCAATATCTGGAGTCATGGCACCAGGGCCAATGTTTGCAGCCAACGTGGCTTATGGATTAAAAGGCGGCATAAAAACTGGACTCAAAATTGCATGTGGTCATTCCATTGTAGAATTCCCTCTTGTAATTCTGATCGGATTAGGTTCCATCTCTCTTACAACAATACCTCAATTTAGAGAAATCATATCAATTCTTGGCGCGGTATTTCTTTTTGTCTTTGCAGCAATTCAAATTAGATCAATAATTAAAAAACCAGCACTTGTTTTTGAGGAAAGACACGGTCCCTTTCTTGCAGGAATTCTTCTTAGCGGATTAAACCCATTTTTTTTCATATGGTGGTTCACCATAGGATTCAAGCTAATTGCGGACGCCATAGCCCTTTATTCTATGATTGGAATTGGCATCATGTTTGTATTTCACATATGGATGGATTATGCATGGCTTAGCTTAGTAGCATTCTTGTCATCAAAAGGCAGAAAGATAATTGGAAACAAGAGTTATAGGATCTTTATGCTTGCCATCAGCGGCATTCTGATCTCTTTTGGGATTGGTTTTCTTTTGCAAGAAATGCACTAGCCACAATCAAGAATTGTAATATTTGATTTACATTGACTTTCTAGCTGCATTATTCTAGTGTTGATATTGTCACACGATTCTGGATCCTGTTTTGTCGCATAATTTTGTATATCTGCTTGGAGATTAGATTCTTTTACAGAGCACATGAACTGATTATCAAATGCAAGTAAGACAATAATTATTGTAGCTCCAACCAAACCAAGCAATAATATCCGTTTTAGGAAGCTATTTTTCATTAAGGTCGAGAAACATCAATTTCAATTGTGGAAACGTTTCTTTCCTTTCCGTCCAGAGAAACTAGTTTTTCTGAAAATATCCTTACTCCAGTAACTTTGTAACCCACTGCATTTAGTCGTTTAACTATCATTTGAGACACATCAACTGCTGCAGTTATGCTTTTTCCTCGAGCCTTTATAGTCACAGTTGATTCACTTGAAAGCTGTGTTAGTGTGGCATTGACATAAGTAGTGATTGATTTTTTGCCAATAAAGATAATATTTGGAGGACGGCTCACAAACGCCTCTCACGCGCTGTTTTATTTAATGCTTGGTGTATTTACAATTTCTTGATACAAACGTCTAGTAGGTTAATTGTTGACATATTGATGGTTCATCACACTTACCACTGAAATTCATATTCTTCGAAAGCTTTCAGATTAGTTGCATTCCATGTCATTTCAACAAGTCCATCGTGATAATTGAGGCTGTGAGGTATTGATGCAAATTCTTTGCTTCCCAAATCTGAGTGAACCTCTAAGACTCTAGGCCTTATCTTTGCTTCGTCGGAAATTGTAAAAACATATTTGAAATTTTTACAGTTTGATGAAAGTTTGAAGTAGAAATTTTTTTTGGGTTCTTCCCAATCATATTCTAGTTTTAAGGATCGTCCTCTCTGATTTGGCATTAAGGGTGTATGTGTCTTAACAATAATTTCTTTACGCCTACCTTCAATATCATTTAAGGCAACGAGCCCAAGATTATTCCCTTGCTCATCTGTAACTTTGAAATGCAGGTCAGGAAATTTCCTTGGTTCGTCACCATCTAAAAAATAGAAAACTTTGTCTACTGGCTCCGGGGTAACATTTACCAATTCCCATAACCATGTATGGTGTGCCATCATTGTTTTTTGATCTGTTATTTCAGTTTTTAATTCCATTTTTGTAAAATGAAATCTGTGGGATGGTTTATCAGGAGTAGGTGGATTTTCTTTGTTTCCAAATCCCTCCCCATAAATATTGTAAATGAAAATCCATTCCCCATGTTTTATCTCGTAATTTCCTATTGGATGTAGAATCGCATTATAGTCTGAAGACAATTTGCGCACAGCATCTGCAATTGTGTCAGTTGCAAGTATGTGCATTTTTTCACATAAATCCATTACTCGCCTTGCAGTAATAATTCCAGGACCCCATGGGCTGGGTTTTTTCTGTAAATCCTCAATAAAATATACTGGACCGCTATCCATTCCTATACGAATGTTTATTTTTTCATTTTCAGATGCTGATCTATTAAAAATAAAAAGAAGTTCATGCAATTGTTTTGCAAGGATGATTGGTAATTCAGGATGATCTTTGAAACCTATGAACATTCCATCTCCCGTGGACAATGTAATCATAGATCCTGTATTTTCTTTGAATGCATTAATTTGTTCTATAAATTTATACAAGGTCCTAATCTTATTTGCCTGATCAGTCACAGATAATGAAGGATCTGATGCTCCTATGATGTCTGTAAAAAACCAGTGATACGTAACCGCTAGTGATGAATTTGTTTTGTCTTCTAACGAATTGCCCAAAGCGCAAAAAATAGTATTATTTTCCAGTATTCAAAGTTACTGGAAGACAGACTGCAAAGACAGGAAATGATTGATTTTTTCGATTTACTCTATGGGATTAGTTACCTAGAATAGGTAGTGTTAGACTCTATATTGTTCAACGTTTTTCAATTAATGGTTAAGATTTTCTTTATCAACAAACTTCTGCAAAATATTTTCAATATCATCATTAGAAGAATTCTTTACATTTTCTACAATTTCCTTTTCCTCTATTTCATAACAATTTAGTAAATCATTTTGGTCCTTAAAGAAGAGCAAGACCTTGTTTTGATAAATACAATAATAGAGTTTTTCAATCTCCATTAGTTCAGGCTTGATCTTGACACCTTCTGATTCTGTAGTAACTGGATAATCCATGAA
>CAZHDX010000142.1:0-3597 GCA_964531195.1 uncultured Nitrosopumilaceae archaeon | reverse complement strand
AAATGAAAAATAAGGTCTTCTTTTATTGATGTTGCTTTTAGCCCTTCTAGCTTTCCGTTTTCCTTTAAGATGCTAGTCACATTTGTTCTAACAAAAATATCTGCTCCAACATTTGCAGCTTGATATGCAAGAAATTGATAGGTACGTCTTACATCCAAGACAGCAGCATGAGGTTCAGTTCCCGTTATTGTAACATGGTTATTTGGCGAATAAAATGAGTAATTTTTAATCGGATTATAGCAGTCAGAGGGAATTCCAAAAGAATTTGCTTCTTTAATCCAAGTTACTCCACTTGTTCTAACAGAATGTCCTATTGCTTCTTCTCGTTCTAGTACAGCTACATGGGTACCATTTTTTGCCGCTGACCATGCAGCTGAGAGACCAGCAGGTCCTCCTCCTACTACAACAATATCAAAATTATATTCTCTTGTCAAACAAGCAATCTTTTTTCTCTGATGATTATAAACTACACATTTTCTGTTGAAAAAATTAATCGATTGTGATCCTAATCTTTTTAGTTTACATTTGAAACCAAAAATTGATGGGAAAGGACGGATTGGTCATAGTATACACAGGAAAAGGAAAGGGCAAGACAACTGCTGCACTAGGGATGGCTTTGCGAGCAGTAGGATATAATTACAAAATTTGCATGATTCAATTCATCAAGGGATCTTGGCATTATGGGGAAATGACCTCATCAAAGAGACTAGAGCCAGAGTTTGAATTGACTGCCATAGGAAAGGGATTTGTTGGAATAATGGATGATAAAAGCCCAATCGAGGATCACAAAGAGATCGCTAGCGAAGCCCTTCGTATTGCAAAAGAAAAGATCCACTCAGAAAAATATGACATAATAAAACTTGACGAGCAAAACGATGCAATCAATCTAAATCTAGTAAAAGTAGAAGATGTTTTAAATTTGATAAAAAATAAACCAGACAAATTAAATCTTGTACTAACTGGAAATTATGCAAAAGACGAGATCATAGAAATTGCAGATCTTGTTTCAGAGATGAGAGAAATAAAACATCCTTTCAAATCAGGTATTAGAGCCAAAAAAGGGATAGATTTCTAACCAGCAACATTAAATTACGTAATAAAATTTGAAAAACTATGACTACAGCTGTTCAAGAACTTCCAGAAGTCGGGGAAATTGTTATTGCTACAGTTACAAAAATTATGGATCAAGGAGCCTATGTCACCCTTGATGAATATAATAACGTCCAAGGATTTTTACATATATCAGAAATTGCAACTGGATGGATTAGGCATGTAGAAAAGGTTCTCAAGGTAGGAAAAAAAAAAGTGGTACTAGTAAAGCGAATAAACACTTCAAGATCTGAAATTGATCTTTCATTAAAACAAATTTCAAGTGACCAGAAAAAGAAAAAGCTTCTAGAATTAAAAAAGAAAGAAAAAGAAAAAGTACTCTTTGACAGTTTAAAAACAAAAGCTGGACTTAGTCAAACAGAAGCTGAAAAAATAGAAGAAGCTCTAATAGACAAATTTAATTCTCTTTACGATGCCTTTTCGGAAATAGTATCAAAAGGAATTGGCGTTCTTAATGGCCTTGATTTATCTTCCAAAGTTTTAAAAACGATAGAAGAGATTAGCTCAAAGATCCAAGTACCTCATGTAGAGATACGGGGAGTTTTGGAGATCACCTGCACCAAACCTAATGGTATAGAAATCATAAAAAAAGCACTTTTAGACGCTGTTGAAAAGAATGGAGTCAATGTAGAGATAGTCTACATTGGTGCCCCAAAATACAGAATAACCATTTCTGCCCAAAATTTCAAAATAGCTGAAAAGGAACTAAAACCAATTCTTTTAGAAATTCAAGACACCATAGAAAAAAAGGGTGGAAATTTCAAGTTCACAAGAGAAGAATCAAAGAAAACACGTGAGGGATAAAGATGCGATTCCAGATGCGTAAATGCTCTAACTGTAATCGATATACACTAAAAGATGATTGTCCCAAATGCGGTAACAAAACTGTAACGGTTCACCCAGGAAAATATTCTCCTGATGATAAATACGCAAGATATAGGATATCTGATCGTTACAAATAATCTATTTTATACCAGTCGCGTTGGAAGTAGTATTATTTGCAGACTGCGTTATAGGAGATTGAATAACAACTTTGCTCATTCTTGCTTCCTCTGCATCTAATGGTTGATTTGTCGATGGATCTGTTTTGATTGATGCAATCTTATCAACAACATCCTGTCCAGAAACTACCTGTCCAAATATTGTATACTTGCCATCCAACCACGGTGCGTCCCCGAGCACTATGAAAAATTGCGAGCTTGCACTGTTTACATCAGCACCTCTTGCCATCGACACCATGTATTTTGTGTGCTTCAAGCTACTAAATTCAGGAGGAATTGTATATCCTGCATCACCTGTGCCCCATGTATCTCTTGATCCACTCTTTGTATTTGGATCTCCACCTTGGATAACAAATCCTGGCATTATTCTATGGAATATAGTTCCATCATAAAATCCAGATTTTGCAAGCTTTTCAAAATTTGCTACTGTTTTTGGAGCAACATCATCCCTGAATTTAATGGTGATACTTCCAAATTTTGTAGATATTACTCCAACATCGTTTGTAGTGCCTGTTGTAGTGCTCGTAGTATTGGTACTAGTTGAGTTTACTTCTGGTTTTGTTTCTTGGTTAGTACTATTTTGTTGAGATGTATATTCAGGATTAATTTGATATACTAATACTCCTGAAACTATTCCACTAGTAGTACTGTTAAGACTTGGAGACGAATAAACAAGTTTTAAAGGACCATTACCATCTGATGGATACTTTATTGTTTTAGAATAAACACCTATGTAGCCAGTTTGATATTTATCAGCTTGGACATGTGTATTTGGATCAAAATAAGTAACGGGTGTAAAAGGAAACATTTTTCCGAATAATGTATTTTGCCAGAAATAATCATTGGGAGTAAAACCATCATCTTGGAGGAACTTTGAACCGTCTTCTCCGGCAATTTTTATGAACCACTGCTTTTTACTTTCATCTCCGCCTCCACCCAATACAAAAAGTTCTTGTCCATTTGAAACAAATTCCTGCCCGACCACATATACAAGAACATAGTTAGCGCCCCAATCATGCAACATCTTCCATGCGACATCAGGTTGGCTAAGAAATATTTTTGCAATTTTTGCAATTACCTCAGTAGAAAGCGTTGCATTATCTGCAAGCGTAGTACGTCCACCCAACGTTTGAATCCAATAGCCATAATCCCACCAAGAGGCAATTACTGCATTTTCAGGGGTATTGTTCTTTATCCATCGCAACGTATCTGGCCAATCATTTGTAGATATAGCATAATTGGAGCCACCATTGAGAATAGTTGGAGGCGATTTTGTTATTGTTACCCAGTTGGCATTAGCTGGAAACATTGTTGGAATCAAGAGCAGAAAAACTAGAACAACAACATATGATATTTTAGGTATTCTTCCTAAATTGCTTGTTGATTTTTTACTTTGAGTGTTTGTCTTTTTTGATGAATCTGGAATTTTTGCACTTGTTCCTTTTTTCAATATTTAAGAAGTTATTTTTGTTATTCAAATGGATGG
>CAZHDX010000141.1:0-3600 GCA_964531195.1 uncultured Nitrosopumilaceae archaeon | reverse complement strand
GTGAATAATGGTTGGCGTTTATGAGCCATCTACAATCCTTGAAGAATTAACGGAATTTGCTACTAGTGTTGGCAATGTAACAGCACCTGTTGCTATCCTTGCTTGAGTTACCGAGGTTATTCCTAGCATAGGAGTGCTAACTGGTTGTAGTGTAAAGGTGGGAGATGTTGTAGGACCATCTATTACAATGCTTGATCCGTCCTTTGTTGTTATAGAAACAGTATTTGATGCTACGGCATTATTTACCATTTTTCCAAGCATTATCATGATGGTTTTTCCAGAAGATATAGAGACTGGTGAGCTGACAGTATATGTCAGCGTTTGACCTGACACAGATGTGCTTCCCGTACCTATCCCGCCTGCTTCAATTAGCTTTGCATTTGCAATATTAAATCCGGCAGGAAATGTTATTGTTATAAATTTGATATTTCCAGTTGTTGCGGTATTAAAACCAATGACATAATGCGATTCTAAATTGAAGAGGTTGTTACTTGGTTCTACAATGACATTTCCAAGTGCAGCCAGCGGTGTCACTATAATAGATGCGTCAGTTGTAGATGTATCTGCTGGAGTACCTGGGAAAGTTGTACTATTTGTAGATTCATCCGTAGTGTTTGTGTTAGGCGATTGCGGATTGACTTGTTGATAGGATATTGGTATAAAATATGTTAATGACAAAATCAGCACAGCAAAAATAACTACTGTAACCCATCCATTCTTTTTCATCAGCTAAGATGCGTTCTACGCAAAGATAAGATTTCTTGCGTCACGAATAACAGGAATGATTAGATCACGCTTTTGTATCTTGGAGTTGTTATTATCTGTCATAAAAATTTTTTGAAAAATAAATTTAACTTCATAAATTTGAAATATTGTCAACTTTCAAAGGCGTTTATTGTTTACAAGCAAATGTCAAAATTAGATTAGATGATGATTTAGAGAAAAGACAATTCTAGAAAATTAGAACAATTAGAGTAAGCTAATTTTTCGTTGACTTATATATAGAAAACCAGTTTGAACATTATGGCCATACTTGAAATAAAAGATCTGCATGTGACAAGAGAGGACAAGGAGATACTCAAGGGTGTAAATCTCAAAACAGGCCCAGGAGAAGTTCATGCCATAATGGGTCCAAACGGTTCTGGCAAGAGTACACTAGCTTACACATTACTTGCACATCCCAAATACGAGGTTACAAGCGGTGACATACTACTTGATGGTAAAAGCATTCTGGATCTATCCGCAGATGAAAGAGCAAAGAAAGGACTCTTTCTAGCATTCCAATACCCAACTGAGGTTTCTGGTGTTGGATATTCGCATTTTCTTAGGACTTCGTATAATGCATTAAGCAAAGCACTAGGAAGTCAAAATCGTGAAGTTTTTCTAACAGTTAGAGAATTCCAAAATTACCTTAAAAAAAATCTTGATCAAGTTGGTCTAAAACATGACTTTTTGTCAAGATATCTAAATGAAGGATTCTCAGGGGGAGAGAAAAAAAGATCCGAGGTTTTACAAATGGCAGTTCTCCAACCAACAATTTCAATTTTGGATGAACCTGATTCAGGTCTTGATATTGATGCAGTTCAAGCAGTTGCAAAGGCAATAAGTCAGGTATCGAAAAAGGATGCGACGGTTATTGTTATTACTCACTATGCTAGAATACTAAAGTTCCTAGACAACCTTGATTATGTGCACGTAATGGCACAAGGAAAGATAATCAAGGATGGTCCAAAGGAGCTTGCAGAGGAATTGGAACAAAAAGGATATTCTTGGTTAGGAATAGAAGAAAACTCGCCGACCCAATAAAGAATATTTACTCATCTGGAAATAGAAGTTTTCTTGCTTTTGAACCTTAATCAAATATGGTTGATTTCTTTGAAATTAGGAAAAAAATGAGTTTAAAAAGTTGCACAGATTTTATTTGATAGCGATAGTGTTTGCTGAGTCACTCCTACAGTTTATTTTCTACCCAACGCTTGAACATTCATGAAAGCCAAGTTCAAATCAACCTGTTCTGAGTGTGGGGCACCGATCAAGGCAGGAAGTGAGATCTCAAAGGGACCTTCTGGAAAATGGATTCACAAACATTGTAGTTTAGAGCCTGAAGAACTTCCGTGATTTCAATTCAGATTTATAGTACTGCTAAAAATTTTAGCATTTCAGTTATATAATCAGTGTTTGAATTTCTGATTGCAGAGGTATCGAAGCCCGGCCAACCGAGAAGGACTCAAGATCTTGGCATAGGAAATCCTTTCCCTTAGGGGTTCGGGGGTTCAAATCCCTCCCTCTGCATTTTTTTGCTTTTTTGTCTTCTTTGTCTTTGTTTTCTATTCAGCTCATCAAATCCTCTGTGATTGTCTGCCACAATTTAACTAAGAAGATACTCTTAGAAAATTTTTTCTACTTTTAATTAAGATTCTTTGGAAAATAAGAAATTTTAACAAATTGTGATCTTATTTTCATTTACTAGATTGGAATTATATCCGTATCATTCGTATCTCGCGGACGTGATGTTGAGAAAGATCCTCGTGAAGCATTGCGTGGGATTCGTCAGTAAAAGTCAAATTGCATCTATAACATTTCCACGCTTTACTACTCATTCTATTATTAGGAAAAAATAATTAATAAGGATATTGGATAATTTGACCATTTTTATTGATAATAGATATCAAAATAAAAAAACTATAGAATTTTCATCTCTTTGTATAGCTATTTTTAGATTTTTTTAGGATAAATTAACTGGTAGTATAATCAAGGTCAGAAATTTATAAAAGATAGTCTATTTCAAAATTCCATTTGAAATCACTTGGAAGACTAAAAATCAAAGTACAAAAAATGATGGAGAAAAATGATGTAGCTCATGATTTTAACCATATAATGAGAGTTTATAAAAATGCACAAAAAATTGGCAAAAATGAAAATGTAAACATGAATCTTGTTTTAGCGGCTGTTTTATTGCATGATATTATCTCAATTCCAAAATCAAATAAAAAATCAAAAACCTCCTCCCTAAAAAGTTCAATTATAGCAAAAACAATTCTTCCAGAATATGGATACAGCAATGAGGAAATAAAAATAATATCCGATGCGATTCGTGATCATAGCTTCTCACGTGGTATAACTCCTAAGACTATGGAAGGCAAAGTTCTTCAGGATGCAGACAGACTTGATGCAATAGGAGCAATAGGTATTGCAAGAGTTTTTTCTGTAGGTAGCACAGAAAAAAGATCCTTTTACAATAAATCTGATCCATTTTGTAAAAAGCGAAAACCAATTGATTCCAAATGGACGTTGGATCACTTTTACAAAAAGCTTTTACATTTAGAAAAAAAAATGAATACAAATACAGCCAAAAAAGAGGCGCAACGTAGAACAAAAACTATGAAACGATTTCTGAATGATCTTAAAATTGATCTCTAACCGTAATCGACAAATCGTTTGAATCTTTTCTCAATCTCTTGATTTTTTCCAGATAGGATTTTTTCTATCTCTTCATCATATCTTTTTTTTATATGCAAACTCATTTCCGTAAATTCTGCTGATTTTGGATAAGAATTGATTAGCGCAGAAAGCAACTGGAAATATTCTACAACTTTATTC
>CAZHDX010000140.1:0-3632 GCA_964531195.1 uncultured Nitrosopumilaceae archaeon | reverse complement strand
GGGCCTGGATTAAAGACAACTCCACTCAAACCGTGTTCTGCAACACGACCCGTTCCGGGTCTTGATGTTGAAGTTGTCGATGAATTAGGAAATGAAGTTGCACCAGAAACAAAAGGTTATCTTGTAATTAGAAAGCCTTGGCCAGGAATGCTTTTAACCTTATGGGGAGACGATGAAAAATACAATTTAGCCTATTGGTCAAAGTATAAGACTAGTTACTATCCAGGTGACTATGCCATTAAAGACAAAGACGGTTATTTCTGGATACTGGGAAGGGCGGATGACGTTCTAAAGGTTGCAGGTCATAGACTAGGAACTGCAGAGCTTGAAAGTGGATTTGTATCTCATAAGGCTGTAGCAGAAGCTGCTGTTTGTGGCATACCGCACCAAGTTAAAGGAGAAGTGATAATTGCATTTGTAGTGTTAAGAGAGGGTTTTTCAAGTAACGAGAGTTTGAAAAAGGAAATCATCCAACATATCAGAAATGTAATAGGCCCGATCGCTTCTCCCGAACAACTTTATTTTGTATCGAGATTGCCAAAAACACGTAGTGGTAAAATAATGAGGCGTTTGTTAAAGGCGATAGCAAAAGGTGATGAAATTGGAGATGTGAGCTCTTTAGAAAATGAATCTGCCGTAAGTGAAGTTCAAGCTGCATTTGACGAAATGAGACTATCTGTTCAAAAAAATAATACTAAATAGAAATGATCTGAAGTCTAGAATTTTCCGTGATCTTGAACTTGTCAAGAAAGCCTGCAGTAACTTCAAGAACATATTTTGCTTTCATTCCTCCGCCATTTTCGACTGTACATGTTGCAGTCTCAAGAGGCGATTTGCATGGTGGCACATTTTTTTCTATATGCACTACGTTTCCATCTTTATCAAACCATATCATATCCAGCGAAAACTGCATGTTTGGCATCCACATTGGTATTATCTGCTCATCGTCAAACACAAAGATCATGCCTTGATCATATGGAAGTTGGTTTTGAAACATAAGACCTCTTGTTTTTTGAGAATCTGTTTCTGCCACCTGCACATTAAGTATTACATTATCAAGCTTTATCGTACCTTTAGAAAATTTTGTATCAGCAAGTTTGGAGTCTGCTGGAATTGTAAATACTCCTACAACTCCAATTATTACTGCAGCTATTGCTATCGGGATTATGACTTGGGCTCTTGATGCCACATACTGTGATGAAAAAGTTCTAGTTAAAAACTAATGGAAGAAAAATTATCACAAAATTATATAGGAATATATCAACAAAAACAAAAAAGGAATCTTTATCTAAATTTTTCTTTGATGTCGGTTATTGTTCCAACCATGTTCTTTGTTTCCTCACCTACATCTGTAATGGTAGCACCGTTGTAGACCTTGTCTAAATATCTACCAGCTATGATCATAGGAACGCCTACTGCATTAGTTATCAATAATGGCTCTGGTATCCAAAACAGAATAAATCCTATTTTTTGTAGTTTTTTGCCAGGAGCAGGTGCTCTTTGCAAAGACCCAAGGGCTCTTGCTGTCCCTCTATCGTCCAAACCTGCCAGCTCTGAATAAATTGAAACTCTTCTCTTGGCAGATTCCCCAATTTTTTTAATTCTCTCAATATGCCTCTTATACTCCTTATCCATCGCTCTCGGTTTCTTCATTTTTTGGTAGTTAAAATTCCATAGTAAAGATCAATTACAATGGGGTAAAGATTTCTTACATCAAGGGAACAGGTTATATCTTTCAAAAGGTCTTTGGAGGATACTTTGAAAGAAAAACGAGCTGAAAGACTAGAATCTATAAAAGAAGCTCATAAATCTGCAAAAGCAGATTCTAGTTCAAGGATGGAGGATTACCTGGAGGTAATATCAGAATTAGTTGAGCTCAAAGGATACGCAAATACTCTTGATATTTCTAGATACTTGAATGTGAGCGCACCTTCTGTTACAAAAATGTTGCAAAGGCTTGATGAAAGTGGATATTTGGAATATGAAAAGTATCGAGGAATAAATTTGACTCTGAAAGGAAATTCTGTGGCTGACACAATTAGACAAAAACATGGTATATTGTTGGAATTCTTTAAGATGCTCGGAATAGATCATTCTGTAGCAAATAAGGATGCAGAAGGAATTGAACATCATTTAAATCCTAAAACCATTAAACAGTTAAGAAAATTCATCACTTTCTTGAAAGCTAATCCAAAAGTTCTCGACAATTTTGAATAATTAATCGTTAACCACTATTCTAATGTCTTGCTTTGACATAGCTGCATTCATTATTCTTTTCCCTGATTCTGATTTTTTTGAAACAAGTATTCTGCCTTTTTTTCCAACACGAGTTGATGCCACGATTTTATCTTTTACATAAATGTCTGCCGATGATCCAGTTTTATTACTATTCATCTCAAAGATCAAATTGTTTCCAGATTCTAGCATTTCAAACCACTCGCTATCCCTAATTGATGCCTCCATTGGTTCTACATCTATATGCACTCCCAGAGATTTTTCTAACTCGTTTATCATGACTCCTCCACGTCCGATTATCAAAGGTATGACATCTTTACGCACGTATACCTTAATGTTATTATTAGATAGGATCTCGATCTCAGCCTTTGAATCAAACCTTAGTATGCTTTCCCTTATTTTTAATTCAGCTAATTTTACAATGCCGACGCTTTTTGTTTCTTTTGATATTGGAATGACAATGTTTTCTTCACCATAAGTATAGATCTCATATTCCAAATTATGATTTTCAAAATTGCGTACTTCTATTATTGGCCTTGCTAAATCTTGTTCAGTCATACCTGTTGGTACTTTTACTTTGAATTCCAATTCGTAAACATATGCAATGTTTCCGGCTTTTACAAACACAACTGTATCTAGGATGTGAGGGATCATACCAAGCTCAATTTTTCCAATAAATCTCTGGATTGCGTCCAACGGTGCACTTGCATGCACCACTCCTACCATTCCAACACCAGCTAATCTCAGATCTGAAAACACCCTAAAATCTTGAAATCTACGCACTTCGTCAAAAATTGTATAATCAGGTCTCACTAGTAGTAGAATGTCTGCAGAATTTTCAAAACTTCCATCAAGATGAGCATACTGAGTAATTTTATCATTTACCTGGAGATCTCTTGGTGATTCTAGTGTCTTGACAATCTTGCCTTTCTTTGAATAAAAATCTGCCAAGCTAGATGCAAAGGTGCTTTTTCCAGATCCAGGAGGCCCCGAAATAAGAATTCCCTCGGCTTTTTCTGAAAGACGAATCTTTAATTTTTCTGACATGCTGTATTGATCTAGTGATAGTTTTACTATTGGATGTGTAATGGTAATCTCATATTTATTTGAAAAAGGAGGATGAGTTATAGTTACTCTATAATCTTTGAATTGTATTACTAAAGCCCCAGATTTCGAAATTTCGATTTCTCCCGTTTGATTTATTCTTGAAGCTTCGAGAATTTCTGTTGTAATACTTTTTAGGTAGTCTTTTGTAAGAATTTTTTCTTCTAGCTCTATCAGAGCAAACTCACCTGGTTTTCCTCTTTTTGCCATGGGATAAGTTCCTTCCTTTAGATGTATGCTCATTGTTTGAGAATCAAAAAATTTTTCAAACTCTAAGCCAGTTGTTTTAATCT
>CAZHDX010000139.1:0-3659 GCA_964531195.1 uncultured Nitrosopumilaceae archaeon | reverse complement strand
ATATGGCACTCCTAATGATTGTACAAAACAATTAGACAGAATAAGAAAAACCGGAATCTCCCTTCCAATTATACAGTTTAATCCCATTGGTAATGTCATAAAGTCCTTTAAACTACTTGTTTCCACTTTCTCAGGTAATAAAAATTGAGACAAGTATCTGTTGCAGGATTTGGCCTAACAAAATTCAACAAAGAAGACACTTCTATAGAATCTTTAATGATGTCATCAATAAAATCATTATTTGACAATGCTCCAAATCTAGGCCAAAAAGATGTAGATGTAATACTTACTTCTACTAATGACAATAGCAAATACTTGGCAAACATTGTATCTGAATTAGCCGGAATATCTCCAAAAGTGTCCCACTCCGTTGAAAGTCTGTGTAGCTCAGGCTCAAACAGTCTGGTATCTGCATTTTCGTATATTGCCTCTGGTTTGGCAGATGTCGCAATAATCATAGGCGCTGAAAAATTTAACAATCCTGGTCTAGTTTTAGAATGGGACGAGTCCCGTGGTCAATATAAACATCCTGTATATTGGGCATCAATGTTTACCAGATCACACATTAGAAAATATGGTACGACTATGGAAGACCTTGCCACAGTATCTGCTAAAAATCACAAAAACGCATTGTCAAACCCATGTTCCTACTTTGATAAGGAATATTCTGTTGATGAAATTATGCAATCAAAGAATATTACCGAAGATGTTAGAGTATTAGATTGTTCTTTTCCATGTAATGGCTCTGCTGCATTGTTGCTTGCGTCAGATGAACTTGGAAAAAAATTTTCTGACAATCCAATACGGATTACAGGCATTGGTCAAAAAACAATCTCGGCAGGATTTACAAAAAATAAAGATCTTACAAGCATGAAATCTGTTATGGATTCTGCTAATGATGCCTATATGATGTCAAAAAAGAGATCTGAAGATATTGACGTTGCCGAAGTTCATGATGCCTTTAGCATATGTGAAATTATCGAAGCAGAAGACTTGGGTTTTGCTGATAGGGGAAAAGGAAGCAAATTCGTTAAAGATCTGTACGCAACAGGAGACAAAAAAATAAACCCCAGAGGTGGGTTGATAGGTTCTGGACACCCCTTGGGCGCTACTGGAATAGCTCAAGCTGCAGAGATTTACCAACAGCTTCAACACCAAGCAGGAAAGCGTCAAATCAATAATGCCAGTGTAGGTTTAGTTCAAAACATGTCAGCAGGTGCTACTTCTTCAACAGTTCTTATTTTTGAATCATGAATCCATTTGAAGAAGGAGTACAAAATAATCAATTCGTATGTAGCGAGTGTGCAAAATGCAATGCTCTAGTTTGGCCTCCAAATGAATTTTGTAGTATGTGCTTTGGAAAAGTTCATTGGCGCCAAGTATCTAAGAAAGGAAAACTGGTAGAATATTCTAAAGAAAAAAATACTTTTTTTTGCATTGCAGAGTTTGAAAAATCAATTAGAATCATGGGACAACTTGAAACGGGCTTGAAAAGCCCACAAATAGGCCAAGACCTTGAACTTGTTTTATGTAGTCAAAAAGGAAAAGAAAAATTCCTTTTTCAATTATTGTAGATAGATAATCGACCTTAAAAAATTCTATTTATAGTTTGATTAATTTTATTTTAGATTCTGATTATCAAACGGTTTGGCATGTTGTTTTATCTGTGGTTCTTTTTTGAATATTTTAATGTGATTGTAAATACCAAAGGAATAAACAATGTAGGACCAGATAAATAAAATGTCAACAGGGTGTCCAGAATAATAAGAATTATCTAATGTAAAAAATTGAAATCCTGTGTCTGCTATTACTTCAAACAAAATTCCGATTAATAATAACGTCCATAAAAAGTTGACTTCTCCTCGTACAAATAATGCGATTCCTAAAATTGCAGGAACAAGTACTATTGAGTCCATAATTGGGTAAGTTGCACCTAACGCAATTGAAAATTTATCTTCATCTGAATTATTTTCTAGCGTCATATACAAATTAGGAATCAAGACTAGTATTGCCAATAAAGAAGAAGACATCACCATTTTTTTTGAAATCAATTTTTTAAATGGTTTTAGATAATTTAGAGCGAATAGAAATAAGAGAGGATAGCCTACAATATAAAAAAGATCTGCAGTAGAAGGAAAAGGATCTTGATGGAATACTAGATCATAAATCGCCCAGACTATTTCAGCGGCAAACCAAGAAATTGCCATACCGCTAAATAATAGCCATGCTTTCCCATGATGGCCTCTAATTCCAAATTTTACAGAGAGTATTATTGATAAAACAGCTAGGGCACCTGCTGCCAAAATTGTAGTGAAATCACTAGTAGCCATAACAGTATCTTTTCCAATGACTGTAGTTCCAAGTAATGCTAAACCAGTTATCATCAGGCAAAAAATTAGGAATTTATTTTCCTGTAATTTCTCAAGGTTAGTTTGCAATTTTATCTACTCATTATTGTAGCAAAGACTTCTATTGGTTTTTCACTAAGGTTTTCACCCAGTTCTTTTTTAATGGCGTCTGCAATTGCAACATAAGATTCGCCAAAAATTTTCTTTAAAACCAGGTTTAAATTTTCAGGGTACTCATAACAATCAGGCAGATAGCAGTTATAGTCCTTGGATAATTTATTGACTACTTTGTCGTACACTGGTTTGCCTAAATCCAAGAGTACCTTTTCTATAGAAAGTCCGACCAATGCTTTTCTTAGCTGTTCTTTATCTAGATACATAGTTATTCGGATGCCTTAATATCCCTTGAATTTGCCCAAATGTAATTAAACAATAATCTTATTGTGTAAATCATAGCAGTAGAATCAGTCCACATTGCAACAATGTTATTTGGTTGCTCATTTCCATTTCTCATAAATATTATTAGTTCATCATCATCTTTCACAAAAAAACATAAATTTTCTTGGATCTTGTTTGGCATTTTTCTTACCTTTGTTATCAATTTTTTATCAAAAATATAGACTGTCTTTTCTGATGACGATGTGATCAATTTTGCATCAATTTTAGAATCTGTTATTAATTCCAAAAATCCTGAATGATAAAATTTCATATAATCTTTTTCAGAACCAAGGACCAGCAATTCGTTTTTTGTATGATTTATCATCTCGTTTATTTTGCCAACCATCTGATTTATTCCTTGGAGCATCTGGAACTTTCCCTCTTTGGAATCTTTTGTGTCAAGTTTAGTTCCTGGTATCTCACGCCACCGTTTGATCAAATCTTCTTCTTGGTTTTCTAATGTTTTTACTCGTTCCTTTTCAGCGTTAACCAATACCTCTAGTGCTTTATCAAGGGTTAAAGCAGAGAATTTGATTGGATGTTGAAATGTGGCTGATACAATGGCCCTATTTTGAAGATGAGCCAAGAGATGATATGTCTCCGTTCTTGGAACCTTCAATGTCTTGCTTACTTGAGTTGCTGTGCACGGTCCATATTTTTCTAAAAACAAGAAGACTTTGGCTTGATTTGAGGTCAAACTAAATTTTGCCAATTCATCTTTTAGATCTGCTAGCAATTTGTCATACTCTTTTGATCTTGATCCTAGAGATTGGTCCAATACGGAAAAATTAGCCATGTCGCTTGTCATATTATTAAATGACTGTTGGAATACTCCCCCTTTAGACGTCTGCGTGTATCAGACAATTACACACT
>CAZHDX010000138.1:0-3675 GCA_964531195.1 uncultured Nitrosopumilaceae archaeon | reverse complement strand
AGTTATCACGTTAGTGGTTTTAGTTTGTGTTATTTTAGTTTAACAATCATTTTGGTAAAAAATTTTTGTAAAATTTGGATCACTTTTATACCAATTTTCTCTTTTTCCAGAGTCATTTATCTTGCCTATTTTACGCAGGATTCTTCCCTCTGTGAGCTTTTGTACTTTTCTGTATGTTGTGCTGGCCGGAATTTTACATTCTGTGCATAGCTGACCAATATTTTTTGGAGAAATCATCGCTGCTTTTAGTATTAATCTCACATCATTATCAAAAAGTATTTTTGACATTGTACAATTATCTTCACTAATTTGGACTAACAACTTATACAAAACACACTTTATTTATATAATGCTTTATGTAACAAAGTTAACTCATATTTATTAATCAATTTTTGGGTAAAGAAATAAAAATTAATTTTTATTTTTTATTATGGAATTAGACATTAATAATATACAAAAATTACAAATCAATTAATTTTGAGAATTGGAGGATGCTTTTTATGTGATGATGATAGATGAATAGTAATGAGTGCTCAAAAAGAAAAAGCAGAAGAATATTTACGATTTGAACAAAAATGTACTATTCTTTTGCAAGAAGATGAAATTCGATTTGCTGGATTTATAAATTCTCTTGGTAGACTAGTAGCAGGGAGATTTAAAGAAGGAATCACTCCTCTTGAAGACGAAGCAGAAAGGCAAAAGTTGTACATGGAGCTTGCCTTGAGAGTCTCGATGAGAAAAGACTTTGATTATAGTCTTGGTCCTGTTAAATTCAGTGCCTCTCGTAGAAAAAATGCTGTAATGATAAGCTTTCCTATCCATTCTAATATCCTGCTAATTTCTGCATCACCAACTGTAGATATTGATAAATTAGCAAATAAAATTATGAAAACGATTGGTCTGCAATAACTTAATCTTGTAATTTTTCCGAAAGTGCTTTTTCTGCATCATCTTCACCATCTTGTATGAGCTGTTTTATGGTTGCAAGAGAAAAATCGGCGTCTTCAAAAAGAAAATGAAATTTTTCTGTTCTCTCGATTCGAGTTATTTCTTTTATTAGAACGCCTCGTTCTACAGCCAATTTCTGATACTGCTTATCAAGCTTTTTGAATTTGTCTTTTGCTAAATCATCAAGCTGTCCAGCATCATCAAGATCAATTAATATGTCATGCATTAATTTCAACAATTCTAGATACTGGGTAATGGTTTTTGTCGTTCTTAATTCTTGATCTGTTTTGTCTGTGAACATGATGTCTCTTGCTCTATGCCAGGCTTCTGCCATATTTTTTGGAATTTCTTCCTGAGTGTGAGGGAAAACATCCACCACAAAGATCTTTTTGCTATAGGTAGGTGATGCGTGAATCACCTCAATTAAAGGAGTGTTACTTAGTAAAGTACCATCCCACAAATATTTTCCATTTATTTTAGTCCAAGATATGCCATAAAATGGATATCCTCCACTTGCGATGACATGATCCGCATTGATGTTGTCATACTTACTGTCAAAAATAGATGGTTTGCCTCTTTGAATATCTGTAGATGTAATTATCATCCTTGGTCTAGACGCATCCTTTAGTTTTTTAAAGTCTACAAATTCTTCCAGTGTTTTTTTTAATGGTGTAACGTCGTACAAATATGGCCATCTGCTAAAGAAATTAAACGAATTAGGAACAAACCAGACAGGTAGAAATGCTTTGGGATTTCCCCAGATTGAAGAGTACACCCATGAAGAAAAGGCCCTTATATTTTCAGGTAAAAATGATGGAGTTACGGTTTCGGCTAGATTCAACCAAAAATCTTCCAAAGTTTTTGCAGGTTCGTCACCTTTATGACCTGATATTATGGCTGCATTTATTGCGCCAATTGATGTTCCGGCAACTACGTCAAATTTTATTTCATGCTTGTTTAACGCTTTGTATACCCCACATTCGTAGGCACCAAGTGAACCACCTCCTTGCAACACAAGCACGGTTTCTAGTTTTTCCTCTGATGGCATCAAATTTTTCATCAATAATATTGTGGGTAAAAAATATTTAAAGTATTGATGCAATTCTCAACAGTTTCATATTATTAGAATAGTTGCAAACTTCTAATACAATCGATATTTATCTAATATATCATGTCTGTACAAACAGTTAATCCAGCTACAGAGGAAATTATTGCTAAGTATGATATTGTTAGCAATGAAAAGATCATAGAATCAGTAAAAAAATCTAGAATTGCTTTTAATGATTGGAAAAAGGATATAAAAAAAAGAGCTGTATTTGTTCATGCGATAGCCGATGAGCTACGAAAAAATAAAACTGATCTTGCGCAAGTAGTGACAAAGGAAATGGGAAAACCCATCAAAGAATCCCTTTCTGAAGTAGAAAAATGTGCTTGGGCAATGGAATTTTATGGTGACAATGGTGACATTTTTTTGAGTTCCGAGATTGTTAACACTGATGCTAGGAAAAGTTTTTTGTCATTTGAGCCAATTGGAATAATAGCAAGCATAATGCCATGGAATTTTCCTTACTGGCAAGCTCTGAGATTCGCAGCACCTTCATTGATGGCGGGAAATACCATCCTTCTCAAACCTGCTAGCGCAACAATGCAATGTGGCATTGAAATAGAAAAAATATTTCGAAAAGCAGGATTTCAGGAAGGCATATTTCAAACACTAGTCGGTGACTCAAGTATAGCGGAACCACTTATTGATTCTGACATTAACGCTGTGACGTTTACTGGAAGTACCTCAGTTGGCGCCAAGGTGGCACAAAGAGCTACTTCTCAGTTAAAAAAATGTGTTCTGGAGCTTGGAGGCAGTGATCCATTCATAGTATGTGATGATGCAGATGTCGACAAGGCAGCAACAGGAGCAGTCAAGGGACGCTTCATTAACTGTGGACAAAGCTGCATTGCATCAAAGCGATTTTTGGTAACAAAAAAAACTGCAAAAGAGTTTATTGAAAAATTTGTTCAAAATACTGAGAAACTAAGAGTAGGTGATCCTACTTCAGGAGAGACTGACATTGGTCCTTTAGTAAATGCTGATGGTTTGAATAGGATTGAGGAATTGGTAAAAGATGCACTCAAAAATGGTGCTGAAGTTTTGACAGGAGGAAAACGGTTACAAAATAAAGGATATTTTTACAGTCCTACTCTATTAACAAAAATCTCTTCAAAAATGCGCATGGCAAATGAGGAAACGTTTGGACCTGTTGCACCAATAACAATAGTGGAAAACGAGGCAGATGCAATAAAAATTGCAAATGAATCTCAATTTGGTCTTGGGGCAAGCATTTGGACACAAGACCTTGTCAAAGCAGAAAAGCTATCACGGTTAGTAGAATCAGGGATAGTGACAGTCAACAACGTGGTAATTTCTGATCCTAGAATTCCATTTGGGGGGATAAAACACAGCGGATTTGGAAGAGAATTATCAAGATATGGAATGCTAGAGTTTGTCAACATAAAATCAATTAGGTTTTATGATCAATTAGTTGATCATCACTATGTAGAATAGATTCTGTTTATCTTATACTGGTTTAGACAAAAATAGAATGAATAATCCTATCTTAATAGGATTACACCCATAATTCCAGCGCCAGTAATTATGCCTAATCCATAAAAGAATAGATCAAACGCTACTACTTTCTTAAAAGAAGCTCGAACTTCTTTTTTCCATATGAT
>CAZHDX010000137.1:0-3741 GCA_964531195.1 uncultured Nitrosopumilaceae archaeon | reverse complement strand
TATTTTCAAATAAGAATCTAGGAAGAAAATTGCAGGAAAATAAAGAGAGTATGATTGACAACGTTTTGCTGGATGATTTTAGGAAGGAGATATGGAGTAAGGTACCTCATTTAGACTCAAATGGGACTAAGGTGCTCAACACAACTCCTCTGGTAGATATTACAAAAGACTTGAAAGAATGTGCAAAAAAAGAATATGGCCTTAATATTGATGAAAAAGACATACAGGTTTTTGGCAAGTTTGATTCTGAACTATTGGCAGGTTCCATCAAAGTAAGACCTGCAGTTCACATCATTCATGATGCAATTAATACTGGCAAGCTCCAGGCAAGACAGACTGTAATAGAAGCGACATCTGGAAACTTTGGAATCGCTTTGGGTCAGCTTTCAAAGCTTGGCGTGGATGTTGTTACAATTGTTTCAAGAAAGCTTCAGGAAGGAGTCTTTGAGGAATTGAGAAATGAAAAGATTCGCGTATTAAATCTTGATATGGATATTTGCCCCGCACCAGGAATGAAGGACAATCCAAATACTCTGCTTGCTAAAGCAACAGCTGCTAACCTTCGCTCGCAATTATCTGAACTAGGATTTGATACTACCAAGTTTGACAAATCAATCTCAGAAATAGAAACAATACTTGCAAAACAAGATATCATAAACTTGGCAAAACTTCTTGCAAAAATATATGGATGTTTTTGTCCAGAACAATATGACAATGAGCTAAACATCGATGTACATAAGACTGTGACAGCAGCTGAGATTGACCAACAATTACATGAACAAAACCAATCATTATCAGATTTTAGAATCGTTTGTACATTTGGTACCGGTGGAACATCAGGTGGTCTTAGCAGATACTTGATGGAAAAATATGGAAAAAAATCATTGCATGTGGTGTTTCCTTTAGGTAATCAAGATGTAGCAGGAATTAGAACAAAAGGCAAAGCAGCTGGTCTAAAGTTCTACGAACCTGAACGCTATGCCGGAGAACACGAAGTAGATTTTAATCAAGCTAAACGTCTGCTAAAGTTTTTTGTGGACAAAGGTTACGATATGGGAGAAAGTAGTGCCCTTGCTTTGTACGCAATAATGCAGATGACAAACTTTGGAGGCTATGGAGGAAAGTTTGTGGTCATTGTTGCAGATGGGATTGAAAAATACAAAAAGAATTTGGAGACAAAAGAGAAAGAGGCAAGGCTAGAAGTTTCCCTAAAAGAAGCTGTCGCTGATATTGGAGATTACGACAGGGTTGTGTGGATTCATACAATGTACACTCCACAAAAAGAAGGAATCGAGTTGATTGCAAATTCACTTGGTGTTGATACAAATAAGGTCTATGTTCCAAAGGCAAGAGAGATACAGGAACTTTTAGCCACACAAAAAATTCCTGAAGGATTGGACAATTCATTGGGAAAAGCGGATGAAAAAACATTGCTTATCTGCATGATGGGTAACACGTCTATGATGGTTGCTGGTGTGCTTGCAAAAAAAGGAAGAAAAGCGGAGAGCTTAACAGGGGGAATAAACGAACTTTCTGAAAGAAAAGGAAAACAGGTTGCCCAAATGGTACGATTAGCAACAGAATAATTTGAAATAGGTTTTCAGATTATCAATATATTCTTTAATTTGAATCCATGAATTCAGGTGTATTTTGAAAAAAATAAAATAAAAAGTTTTTTACAATTGGAAATATTCTGTGGTTTCTTCTGATCCCAAGGGTATCAAATTCTCTGACTGTAACTTTTTTAGTTTCCTGTATGTTGAGAGATTCTTTATTGCATAGATTGGACAAAATATTACTGCACCAATTGCTATTACAGGAATGACATCGATCATCAGTGTAGCGATTCCTATACAGAATCCTATTCCGTTTAAAATCATTCCACGTTTTGCTTTTTTGATTTCATCCATAAGGTATAGTAGTTTCAAGCATAGATATCTCGAGCTTTGCTTGAAATGAAAATATTTACATTTTCAGCTAACCATTTCTTATATAGATAATTTTACAATTAATAGACATGTCTTACAAGACATTGACATCAAAATGGATGCAAAATTAGTGGTTGATTGTTACTGGAATATCTGCATTCATTGTAAACTTTCTTAACATCCCTGCAGTATTTGGAAAATATATAGATCCTGTACCTTTTGGAGTATTGATGGTTTGCAGCGGATTAACAGCTATGGCATTTGGTTAACTAGAATTATACCAAACCAAAAAGGCAGTTTAAGTTTAGAGTAACTATTTAATGTAAATCCATCATAAGATCACCTAGTGCTCACAAAAGATAATTCAAAAAAAGCAATACTACTGCACAAAAAACTCAGAGGTAAGATAACAATTGAAAGCAAGATAAAAAATCTAAAACCTCATGATATACAACTTATCTACACTCCTGGAGTTGCCGCGGTTTCTGAGACCATATTCCATCATCCTGACCAAAAATATTCTCTTACATCCAAACCAAATAACGTGGCAATAATAACTGACGGAACTCGTATTCTTGGATTAGGAAATATTGGTCCTTATGCAGCCTTACCTGTAATGGAAGGCAAATCTGTACTATACAAGGAATTTGGAGGCATAGATGCATTTCCTCTTTGCCTTAATACAACCCAAAAAGATCAAATTGTTACAATAATCCAAGCAATAGAGCCTGTTTTTGGTGCAATTAATCTTGAAGATATAGAATCCCCTAAAGTTATGGAAATTTCTGACGAATTAGAAAAAAAGATATCCATTCCTGTCTTTCACGATGACAGACATGGAACTTCTGTGGTTGCCTTGGCAGCTTTGCTTAATTCCCTTAGGCTAATAAAAAAACAACTTTCATCCATCAAAATAGTAATTGCAGGAGCAGGTTCTGCCGGTTATGGAATTTGCAAGTTGCTTTGCTTTGCAGGGTGTCGTGATATTGTTGTAGTTGATTCCGGTGGTGCAATTTACAAAGGTAGATCTGGCGATATGAACAGATACAAAAAAGAGATTGCGAATTCAACAAACTCAAAAAAAGAAATCGGACAAATTGAGAATATTCTGAAAAATGCCGATGCCTTTATCGGAGTCTCGGGTGTAAAAAATCTACTCAAACCAAAGATGATACATAGCATGAATAAAGATCCGATAATTTTTGCTCTTACAAATCCAGAGCCTGAGATAAATCCAAAGCTTGCAAAAAAAGCTGGTGCAAAAATTATTGCTACAGGGAGCTATCTATATCATAATAAGGTTAACAATGCTCTAGTATTTCCTCATTTGATGAGAGCAATTTTAGATAAAAGAATAAAAAAGATCAGTCTTGATCTACTTTTAGTGACGGCTAACGCAATAGCAAAAACTGTTTCAAATAGAGAACTTGATTACGAACACATCTTGCCAGAAATGACGGATAAGAGATTGCAAAAAAACATTTCATTAGCATTATCAAAACAAATGAATTTGCAGACAGGCTAAGCATAGTTCCTTATCGATATTTAGAGATCATATTGCTTATCTAAACAATTAAATAGTTATTTAATTATTGTATTACTATGGAATCTCTTTGGAAAGCCATGGCAGATGATAACAGAAGAGAGATCTTGTTGTTATTGAGAAAAAAGAAGATGACCCCAGGTGAGCTTGCCAGTCATTTCGAGTTTAGTCCTCCAGCACTGTCTAGCCATCTTCGTATTCTAAAAAATGCAGATCTGATTAACGAGCAAAAGCACGGCAAGAACAGGTATTATTCACTTGATAATAGAA
>CAZHDX010000136.1:0-3917 GCA_964531195.1 uncultured Nitrosopumilaceae archaeon | reverse complement strand
ACCTTCACTAAAGATGGTAACACAATAGGAGACAGGATCTGCAGTCCAAATGGTGCAAATGACATGCATATAGCATTTAGAGGACATTGCGCTATGCAGTTTACAAAAGATGGAGAAAATGTTGGTAATGCAATAAATTGTCCACACAAAGGAGTAAATGACTTTTCACTCAAATGGGACACTGTCAATGGCGCAATCACGGACTTCACTTGGAGTAAAAACGGAAAACCTCAGTCAAGTGAACAGGTTCCAAATGGTGCAAATGATTGCCACTTTGAAGCCAAAAAAATCGTCATATTTCAGTGGACTCAGGATGGCAATAGATTAGGAGATCCCATACCAGCTCCTGCTGGCGCAAACGACTTTGAGTGCGACATAGTAACCCTTCCTTCATAACATCGTACGATATCTATTACAGATATCATAGATAGCCAAGCACATGCTATTCTTCCTTCTGTGAATTGATTGAAGTAGCATTACTAAATTGAATAATAAAGAGTTAGAGAATCTGTCATGGAATCAACAAAGAACGTTTCACATCAACTTTTACGGCATGTCCTACCAGATATGCTGACATGGTTTACGCTAGACATTGACTCCATTCTATTCAAGATTTAGTTAGCTAAGTTTTGGTGAGACGTTAAGGTGTCTTTCTGCTATTCCCAATCCAACAGCAAGAGCAATTACTCCCATCACTAGACCAACAGCAACCACTTGGGCTTCCCCTAGTGGCATGCATGCGACATTATGCACGTATGGTTGCTCTCCGCATGGTTGGTTGTCTGCAAATGCCAAGTTGGTACTTGCTATGGCTACTAAACCTATCATCATAACGAGTCCAGCTAACTGCGCTATGCCTAGGTTAATCATGTTAATTATACGGCATCGCAATATTTACGCTTTGAAGATTTTTTTAAATCATCTCTTTTTTTGAAATCTTCCGTTTCTATTTACTGAGATTGTATACAAAATTCATTTTGATGCTTCACCAAAATAAGCGACTTGATGATGCTAGAGTATATTTTTTCATGCAGCTATCTTCTCCAGAAATTCAGAAATCTGCTTTTGGTATGCAAACTCTTCTAACTGTTTGTTAATTTTTTCTACGACAACTTTGTAACCATCACCGTACAAGCTCCTGAGGGCTTCATTGAGGTATTCAGGATGTTCGAAGCAGTCAGGTAGGTAAGCCTTGTGTTTTTTATACAGGATCCCGGTCACCTTGTCAAGTAGAGTTCTTCCATCCAGATCCAGTATGCTAATCTCTATGGCTAGACTGACTAGTGCCTTTTGAGCTAATTCTGTGTCCGTGAAATGCGTTGTCGAGAGATCATTAATAATACTTTTTACAGGAAATCTCAAATAATAAGATAATATCCCAGTGATTGGTTATTAACGGATTTGGACTTGTCTATCGAAGATCTTCTTTATTATCAAAAACATTTTTTTGAGATTTGAAGAGCTTGATATGATCATAAATCCCAAATGAAAACAGGATATACGCCCAGAGAAATAAAATATCGATAGGATGACCAGTATACATGTCGCTAGATAATGAAAGATACTGAAAGGCAGTATCTCCAATAACTTCACACATGAATCCAATCAATAGCAATGTCCACAGAAAGTTTACCTCACCTCTAAAAAATAATGTCACGCCGATAATTGTTGGAACTAGAATGATTGCGTCTGCTATTGGATAAATCAATCCTGCGATAACTGCAGTCTGAGTTTCATCCGAAGAATCACTTTGAAATATCATGTACAGGTTTGCTGCCAGTACAACAGCAGCAATCAACAAGGCAGATACTATCAGTTTTTTTGAGATGGCATTTTTAAATGGTTTGAGATAAAGAAATGCAAATACAAAATAAAACGGATAACCAAGCATGTAAAAAACATCCGCGCTTGAAGGAAAGGGCCTTTCATGTAAATAGATCTCATTATAGGTAAATACTTGATCAGCTACAAACCAAAATACTGCAAATATTAGAAAAAAAACCCATGATTTTCCAATCGTCCCCCGGAGCCCTTTTCTTTTTATCCAGAACCCAGATAGAATTAGTGGCGCAGCAGATATGACAAAAACCCAATTTCCAAACACGATTGCAGTTTCTTGGCCAAATGAATTAGCGATTAAAAAAGCTATACCGCTGACAACTAGCGAAACTAGCAGAAATTTCTGAGATTGTAATTTTTCTAGCCTTGTCTCCATTTTCACAGTCGTGCCTTTGCAAGGAAAATCTCTCTAGATGATATAAATTGACATCGATTCTAAAATTACAGTAAAAAATTAAGATTTATCATGATTAAGTTTTTAACAAATCGCAAAAAATGGATCTTCTTTTAATTTGGAGCATATTATAGTAATCAGTTGAATTCAATAAACCTGTACTATTTGAGATGAATATTCCATGAGTGGTAAAACAATCTCCGATAGTCCATTAAAGGATTCTCTCTATCGATTTCTATGGATTGCAATGTTTGCATCAGATATTGGTTCTGCCATGCAAGCTGTCGGATCAAGCTGGCTGATGACCTCACTTGTTCCATCTCCTTTTGTTGTCGCACTTTTATCAGTGATGACAAGCTTGTCGATATTTTTGTTTGCACTTCCAGCTGGGGCTCTAGCAGATATTGTTGATAAACGAAAGCTCTTTCTTGTAATGCAATATTTTTCACTTGCAGTAGCAATAGGACTAAGTTTTCTAACCTTTACTGGATCTACAACATCTTCAATTCTCTTGATCTTTACACTATTACTTGGTATTGGCAATGCTATGAGCTTGCCAGTAAATATTGTAGTCCAAGCTGAGATTGTACCAAAGAAAAAGATTCTTGCTGCAATGACTTTGTTTAGTGTAGCAGTGTACATTGGTCTTGCTGTTGGTCCTTTTATTGGTGGTCTGGTAGTTGCAGCACTAGGTGCATGGGTTGTCTTTATGCTAAATGCATTCTCCTATGTTGGAATTATTTTATTTCTTCATCGATGGAAAAAGCCGTCAGAAGACAAACCTATCCCTCCAGAACAGGTGATAGGAGCTATGCGAAGGGGATTGCAATACATGAGACATTCACTGCATGTAAGATCGCTCTTTGTTAGAGATTTTGCGATTACAATTTGTGGCAGTTCTTTTGTATCACTTTTGCCTCTCTTGGCTCGTAGCGAATCAGGTCAAAACTCAATATTATTTGGAATTCTGATTGGTGCTTTTGGAATCGGTGGTTTGGTAAGTGGTTTGCTGATAGTGCCAAGGATAAAGAAAATGTCAATAGAAAAACGTGTTGCAAGTGCAGCAATTTTGTATGCAATTTCAATGGGGGCTTTATCATTCCAACATATCGTGTATACTACATTCATTGGGATATTTGTGGTTGGAGCTGCACTAATTATTGTAACATCTAGTTTGAATTTTATCGCATACAACTCCGTATCATCTTGGGTAAAGACAAGGGTCGTTTCAGTTCATCAAATGATGTACTGGGGTGGAGTAGCACTTGGTAGTATTGTATGGGGAATTGTTGCAGAAGTCTGGGGAGTTCCAATTGCACTCCTTGCAGCATCAATTGGGTTGGTTGGTGGACTTGCTCTTTCCTTTCGTTACAAACTAACACCACAGACAGATGTCGATTTAACCCCATCTATGCATTGGGCAATGCCACATATTGAAATTGATATTGATGAACACAGTGAGAATCCGGTACTGGTAGAGATAGAATACCAAATTGATCCTAAAAGGTCACATGCTTTTGAATCTGTTATGCATGAAATACGTTCTTTAAGGTTGCGTGATGGGGCAATTTACTGGGGGTTATTTCATGACATGGAAAATCCAGGCCGTTATGTTGAAGCATTTGTATCCGAATCTTGGACTGAACATTTGCGACAACATGAACGTATTACAAAAGCAGACGTG
>CAZHDX010000135.1:0-3931 GCA_964531195.1 uncultured Nitrosopumilaceae archaeon | reverse complement strand
GGCGTAATCTGTGCCGGGGTAGCTCAGCCTGGCCTAGAGTGCCAGTCCACACAAAGGGTAATACTCATAATCTGGAGGTCGTGGGTTCGAAACCCACCCCCGGTACTTCCAAAATCCCAAGTTAATGTTAAATTGGTTTGCAGTTATCCCGAAAAGATGGAAGAATTTGAAGAATTTGCATTGGCATTGCTCGATCAAATATCAGTTGAAATAAACGAAGAGAAAGAAATTGCAAAATCACTTTCCAAAGCGGTGCAAACACTGCCTACCACAATCAGATTTGATGACATCAAAGTATTATCATCTGAGATTTTTCCCAAGGTAGCAGAGAAAGTTTCAGAGTTTACTGGAATTACAATCCCGTCAAAAATAAAATTAGAGTTTTTAGATTTAATTGAATTAAAACAATTAAAAGGAAAGAAGGTATTTGCCACAAAGGGTTCTACTTACTTCGTTGATGAGTTATTTACTTCAATTGCTAATGAAAAAAATAATAAAATAGCGCAACTTATGAAAAATGCTCCGGCAAAATTTCTAGTATATTCTACCTATGCCAAATCGTATATCTCAAAGATATCTACGACTTACGGGGATTATCTAGATTCTACAATATATTTGAATAAATTCGTGCTTTCTAGTTATCCACAGATAATTTTGCACAAACAAGGTCAACCCTATGAATCCAAATTCGAATATGTAAATTCTGGATATATTGGAGCTTTGAAAATGACAATACTTGAGGAACAAATTCATTCGATTCAGGACAATTTACATGAAATAAATAAGAAGGCAGTCATTGAGGTGAATCAAATAAATGAAGAACTTGCAAAAATAATTTTAGAATTAAATGATTCAACCGTTAGCAACCTTTCTGAATATTTACAGTTGCCGCCAGTACCAGAGGAATTTCCTATAGCTAGAAGAGCGAATCTTTTTTTCATGCTGAATCCAGACAATTTTATCGTAGGAGTTCTTGGACCCGATGTAATGACTTATACAAAAGTCACAGTAGATCCTAAAATTTTAGAGATGTTACCTCAACTTTTAGATATTTACCAAAGATGGCTTAAACCTATACAGATTCACCATGGAGTATTTTCCACAATGGAGGGAATGGCTGAGTTTGCTGTTAGAAATATTCTAAAAGACGACAAAAATTTTCAAGATTATCTTATAACTTTTGCAAACTCTGATATCTCATCATACCAAATAAGAAAGAGTATGGGCATGGATTTTGCCTCTAAAGTTTTCGAAGAACTTGGCAAGAACACATACCAGACATTAATTGGTAATCCGCCGTCTACAAAAGAATTGAAAAATCCAGATTTATACTTAAAAAGAATATGAGTCAAGATTTTGATCCACTCGTTGTAGATTGGATTTCTTATGCTAAAAATTCTAGATATACGCTGGTTGAAAAGTGTCTAAAATTATCGCAGACTTTGGAATATAGAGATCTAGACATAGTCGAATATGTTCATAGATTAAATGAAATGGGAAAAAATTTGAAAAATTTTCTGTCAGAGGTAAATAATCCTACTTACAAAATTTCTATGTTAAATGAATACATGTTTGATATCGTTGGGTTCAGTGGAGATACTGATGATTACTATAATCCAAAAAACAATTTCCTTAATGTGGTTCTTGACAAAAAAAATGGAATTCCCATCACATTATCCATCATATACATTGAACTTGCAAAACACATTGATCTAGATTTACGTCCCGTTGGTTTTCCCAGTCACTTTCTTGTGAAGTATTCTGATGAGTTGATTTTAGATCCTTACAATAGGGGCAAACTACTTTCTGTTGAAGACTTGCAAGAAATACTTGATAGAAACTATGATAACAGCATAGAATTTTCTCAAGATTTTCTAAAGGAGCTTGAACAAGAAAAAATTCTTGTTAGAATATGCAGGAATTTAAAAAGCTCCTACATGCAGTCTTTCAACTATACAATGGCCATGCATTGCATAAACATGATACTTGGTATTGATAGAGATTCTCCAGATGAAATAAGAGATAGAGGAATCTTGGAATTACGTTTGATGAAATACGATCTTGCTTTAAGATCGTTAAACAGATACCTGGAGATTGCCCCAGAAGCAGATGATGCAGATTATGTATTGGATTTAATAAGAAACATCAAGGAAAAATTTAGCTGATAATAGATTCAACGTCAGTGCCTCCTTTTATCAACTTGTGTTCATATCGAACTATCTTATTGCGCATCGTACCCTTTAGAACATCCATTTCACTTCTCAAGGTGGCAATTTCGTCCTCAAGTCTTGCAACTCTCTCATAAATTGACTCTTCATTCTCAGTCATTACTGATTTTAGTTAGAAATTGATCTTAAAAATTTATGGTTTATTTTGTTGAGGTATTTGTCAGTTTTTTGCTATAGTACAAATTCGGCATTACAAGCTTGACATTTGCCTTTCTCACTACCAGTCATACCTATAATCAGAATTTTACCAATTGTTCCGCATTTTGGACATAGACCAGTTGTAACATTTCTCGGACCGCTTGATTTTGGTTTTACAGTCTTTCTCCTTACCATTATTTTTGAATCTTAAAATCGTATTATTAAGTCTAAGCGTTTTGATCGCTAAAAGCGCGGGGAGTGGGATTCGAACCCACGGGTCCTTACGGACATGGGATTAGCAATCCCACGCCCTACCAGGCTAGGCGACCCCCGCATATAGGTGGAGAAATTTTCATCTGTTAATTAATCTAGCTTGGTAAAACATTAGAGTATCAGGTTGTTAAGGAACTGAATTTTATTTAATATCTATTCAAATAGAATATCAATTATTGGCTATAGAAAATAAAATTACTATCCTAAGAAATGATATTGCAATACGTAATCTCTACCATACAATTGCGTCATTAAGTTTAACGCCTTTAATTCCTCTACATATTTTGCGGTATCAAGTTCATCAGTATTAGTCCTTGACAGTAAGTGGTGCGAATAATATGTATCACCTAGCAAAAAGTTTTGATTCTCTGGTTGCTGTGTCTCCTTAACTAGCGCTTCAACTTGCATGTTCAATATCTTACCATTACTGTCCTCTACTACTAGTGATACTGTCTTGTCTTTATCATCATAGAACCAGTATACCTTGCCAGGAACACCATTGAAGATGGATGAAGTGTCATGGATATGATCAAGAATGCGCGGCTTTGAATATCCTTCAGAATCTAGTTGTTTTTGTAAATCTTGCATACTATCATACACTGTAAGTGTAGATGGTAGCTGTGAAGGTGATGGGGACAAAAATTCTCCAGTAAACTTGATAGCATTTGTCATCAGGTAATCAATAGATGACAATTTATTGTTCCATGCTCGTACGATTACATCAGACGTTGGCATCTCTTTAGTTGGTGTAAATGTAAATGTGAGAATATCTATTCCTCCGACATTTTGCTTATTGACACTAACATTTGTTACCAGACCTTCTGGATCAGTTACATGGAGTCCTGTTTCTTTATCCCAAGCTAAACTTAGGGTTGATTTGATGATGTTTGAAAAAGGATGCGGACCAACATTAAGTGAAATATATGTCACCTCATAACCCAAAGCAGAATCAGAATAAGCCTTTACGACAATCGTTTGTGGAACATTCACGATAAGTCTGTGTGTTGGGACATCAATGAGGTTACCTCTAACATCGTAACTATCTCCTCCAATTGTAAAACCATCTGTTATAGGAAATTGATCATTTCCAAACAAGCTTGGTGCCGGAACTCTACTAACATCATCTTTACATGTTTTGCATTTTTGTCCACCAACTAGTGGAACTCCTGAACCACTGCCGGAACCTGAACCACTACCGGAACCTGAACCACTTCCTGATCCTGAACCACTTCCTGATCCTGAACCACTACCGGAACCTGAACCACTACCGGAACCTGAACCACTACCGGAAC
>CAZHDX010000134.1:0-3956 GCA_964531195.1 uncultured Nitrosopumilaceae archaeon | reverse complement strand
CAATTGAGCATATTATAAGGTCAATTTCTTTTATCCTATTGGTATATGGGACAATAGAGACAATTATGTCATACATGGAAAATAGAAAGACTAGCACGATTTTCGTTGCTTCAGGGCTAGGATTACTTGCTTTAGGAGAATTTCTTGGCTGGTATTCTATTTTATTTCCAAAATCATTGCTTTATGTTATTTCAATCACAACCAAAATTATAGGATTGGGTGCATTATTTGTGCCCATTTCGAAAGTACCGCTGAGAGGTGTAAAATTTGGCAGCAACATATAGGACTCACATGAGTATAATCGGAGATATACTCAGTACTACAAGAGATGAAGTGCCAGACGAAAATGGTGCAAGTGTAACATATCTTATTCGTAAAGCTAACATCTCATACGGAAGAATTTCAAGAATTTTAGAAACATTGGTCCAACAAGGTTTGTTAGAACAATCAAGTTCCGATCGAGCATGTAAATATAAGATTAGTCCCCGGGGCAGAGAATTTTTACAAGCTTATCGCGGATTCAGAGAATTTGCAGAAAACTTTGGGCTTAGAATTTAAGTTTTATCTTCTTCTATCTCGTCACTATCTTCTTCTACATCGTCCTCAAAGTCATCTTCAAAATCATTATCAAATTCGTCAGGCATAGGCAGTAGGAAAAAGGAAATCACTATTAAGGATTTATGTTAATTTAGAATAATTCAATGCAGATGATTAATCTTCATTAACTAATTTTTATACAAGTGGAAATTGACACACTATAATAATCTTATATTATAACAAGACATAATTTCCTTCATATTTATTTCAAAACTTATGATTGTTTCATGTTGCCCAAAAGGAATCAAGCTAGCTGCTATTCAAGTGAAGAATGGTGGTATCGTGGTATTTCCTACTGATACAGTTTATGGAGTAGGATGTGATCCTAGGAATTCTAATAGTGTTAAATTAATCTACAAAATAAAAAAAAGGAACAAATTGAAAAATCTTCCAGTGCTTGGATATTCAAAAAGAGAAATATCAAAAATAGTCAAATTTGATAAAATTTCTAGCAGGATTGCTAATAAATTCTGGCCAGGTCAGGTGACTCTAGTTTTAAAATTGACAGATGACAAAATTAAAAAGGCAATGAATTTAGTCGATAAAATTGCTGTTAGAGTTCCTAATCATTCCTGCACCTTATCACTTTTGAAAGAATGTAAATTAATCATAGGAACAAGCGCTAATTATTCAGGAAATCCATCTTCATCTAATCCAAAGAAAGTATTAGAGAGTTTTTCTGGATTTGATCTTTTTCTGGATGGAGGAAAAATCTCTGACTCTAATGAATCAACAATTGTTGAAATAGTTAAAGGTGATTTGCAAATATTAAGACAGGGTAAGATAACCAAAAAAGAGATGGAGTCAATACTGTGAATTTGATTGTAACATGTAGTCGTCATTTTGAGGATGAAGCAGCTCATGAGATGTCCGTTTTTCTAGAAAGCTTGGGTGATAAAGCAAAGATAAACACAACTCATCTTTCAGGAATCATAACTTGTGCTACAATACTAGATCCATTCTCTATAATACAAAAATTACAAAAAAAAATACTCGACGAACCATGGAGTATTCGATATTGTCATAGAATAATACCAATTCAAAAATCAATTGTTACTGAAAAACAAAACATAGTAAACGCTGTTCTAGATTATGCAAAAACGATACAAATAAACGATACTTATCGAATAACAGTAGAAAAAAGACATTCAGGAATTTCTACGAAAGAGATTATTGATGAAATTGCAAATAAAATAGCCAATAAAGTATCGCTTGAAAAATTTGATTGGATAATATTGATAGAAATTCTTGGGAATTATACTGGTGTATCAATATTAAAAGAAAGTGATATTCTCAGCACTCAAAAATTAAAGCGTAGTCTATCTGAATAAAATAGCTGATTTTTCTTCTAATAGATCTTCAAGTGGAGAAGAAGATATTATTGTTTTCAACTGTTTTTCAGATATCCTGAATTCTTTTTTTAGAAATCTTGATCTATTTGAGTAAACTATGGGCATCGAAAAATGTTTTAATTTTGAATATAATTTGTAAAGAGAAGAATTATTTCCAATTCCTATCAAAAAAAAATTTTCTCGTCTTTTTATACCTACTTTTTGGATTGCGCGATTAATTTGCCTTGTACCTGCAAACCTCATTAGCAAATCTGTTTCAAGTTTATTAGAAAGCATATTTCCTGTTTGGTTTGCTACAATTGAAACTGTAATTATTTTTTTTGCATGTTCGTTGTTTAGAATATATTTTGATGATATGCCTTGAATTATTAGATCTCTATGTTGATGACGTAAATTCTCCAGAAATTCTATTGGATCATTTAAATCGTTTTTTATTTCAATTAAGACTATATTTTTTTTGAAAATCTTAAACTGTATGCTTCTAACACTGCCACCATGAATAACAGGAATTATACTGATGACATCCCCCTCTTTAACAACGGTAGCCAAACCATCCAAAGTAGAAGAATCTATTCCATTGATCGCAAATAGAGTATTTTTAATATCTAATTGTGGTGCATTTTTTGGAATGCTTTTTTGAAGAATTTCTAGTAATGCAGAGATCGTGATATGATTAGCTTCAACAATTAGCTCATCTTTAAGAAAGGTCTTTTTTGATCCACCTAAGAGTTTTATTTTTATCATTTAAGTAAAATATTTTGTTACATATTATTGGATTTCTATTTAACAAAAACTAAAATCAATTTAGATAGGAAATTAATTGAGTACTTCTTGAAGTCCTTCTGAATCCTCGGGCGTTACAGACTCTACTTTTTGTGAATCTTTTTCATTTTGTTCCTCTATTTCACGTTTAATGAGTGTTGTAATGTATCCTGCAATCTCATTTTTGAGGCCTTTTGATCTAACTATCGCAATTTGATCTAGGGTTTTTTTATTTTGAGCAAAATCGGTTCCAAATTTTCCTTTATAATTGACCATTATTTCACTGGAAATTCGTTTTATTCTATTCATGTGATTCGGTTAATGGTATGGGTTTTTTATACCTATACGCCAAGGTATTGCTTACAGTTTTGTTCAAGTTGAAATGACATGTTTTCATAAGTTGTACGCATCACATTTGCAGCACAAAATATAACACTTGGAAGAAATGATATCTGTCCAGTTTTAAATCCAAAACATCGCGAAAATTTTACTGGACCATCCGTTTCAACAAGAATTCGTTCCAGATTAGTTTCTGAAAGTAATACCTGTTTATCCTTTGCATATATCATTGCAGGTCCATATGAAACAAAATATTTGCACTCCATTACTTTTTTTAGCTGTTTTTTACTGCCTGCAAACCAATGCAATAAAACCCCCGAAATTGAATAAGATGGTAGGATAGATAATATTTCATCTAATGCAGTTCTTGAATGAATAGAAACTGGTTTTCTTAGTTTTTCAGCAATAGCCAACATTTTGTGAAAAACTTGTTCTTGAATTTTAAATTCGTTTGAATCTGAAACATATGTTTTATCAAGTCCTATTTCTCCAACCCCGACAATCTGATTTGCATTTTCTTCGATCAATCTGATAATGGATTCTAAATCATTCATGTTTGCTTTCTCAGGATGGACTCCAACAAAAGGTAATATCAGATTATTTCTTTGGCCTAACTCTATTGTTTTTTCTGAACTTTTTTGATCGACAGATACACAACAAGCCCTTATTTTCAATTTTTTCATACTAGTAAGAATGATTGGTATGTCTTTTGAAAACTCGTCATCAGAGAGATGTATATGAATATCTGTAAGCCAACTCATAGGAAACCTTTGTTTCTGTCCTTATAATATTAACATGCACGAGTTTCTATACAAATTTCATATAAAATTGGTCTGCAGAAATCGATTTCCACGTAGGTTTTTTTCCACTTGAAGTCTTTTATGAAAGTTAAGAAAAATCATCACA
>CAZHDX010000133.1:0-3980 GCA_964531195.1 uncultured Nitrosopumilaceae archaeon | reverse complement strand
AGAAACAAATGAATGGAACTTTTCTTATTACATGGCGTAGCTGAAAAGATCGATGTAATGACAAGAGATTTTCAGACAAATAGAAAAATGGATCATGTAAAGCTTGTAGCAATGTAGAGAACCAAATTATTAATCTAAAATTTGAGTTGTATAATTAATAATCAAAATCCATTTTCATTTAAAATAAGTGCCAATAATGCAGCACGAGTAACTTTTCCATATTCGGCTTGTTTGAAATATTTTGCTTGTTTTGTAGAATCCAAATCAGGAGAGATTTCATCAAGACGAGGAAGTGGATGCATGATTATCGTATCTTCTTTCATTTTTGTTAACATATCAGATGCAATGTTATAGCTCCCTTTAACTTTGTTATATTCTTCTACGTCAGCAAATCTTTCTTTTTGTATTCTTGTGACATAAAGTACATCAAATTCGCCTATGTTTTCTTCCAGATTTGTGGATTCTTTATAAGACAATCGTTTTTTAATTTCATAAGTAGAATCGTCACGGATTTTTAATGCCAATGGTGAAATAAGATGTACATCTACTTTATAATTGCCAAGTGCATATAGCAGAGAATAAACTGTTCTACCATATTTTAAATCACCAATGATTCCTATTTTAAGACCATCAATTTTTTTCTTCTCTTTCCAAATGGTATAAAGATCAAGAATTGCCTGAGTCGGATGCTCTTCTGTTCCACTTCCTGCATTTATCATTGGTTTTTCTGATATTTCGGCAGCAAATCTACTTGAGCCATCGAGTTGATGTCTCAAAACAAGTACATCAGAATATAAAGACATTATTTTAACAGTGTCAGCAAGACTTTCGCCTTTTTTTGCAGAGGAAGATGAGGCGTCAGCAATGCCTATTGATGTTCCACCTAGGGAGGCCATTGCCGCTTCAAAGCTTAACCTAGTTCTGGTACTTGGTTCAAAAAAAAGATAGCCCAAAGTTTTTCCTCTAGCAAGTTCACGACGCTCAGAAGAATTCATCGAAATTATTTTATCAGTTGCCTCAAAGACAGTTTCAAATTTTTTCTTGTCAAAATCGCGAATTGAAACAATATCTTTTTGAAAAAAAGAATTGCTCATTTTCGTTCAATATTATATATGAGTACTATACAAAGTATTCCAATGTCTGAGTCTGATCTTATAGTTAGACGAATCAAAGATGGCACTGTAATTGATCATATTGAGGCAGGAAAAGGCCTCAAAGTTCTAAACGCACTTGAAATTGATGGAAAAGATGGCAATGTGATAACAATAGCGTTAAACGTACCCAGCTCAAAAGTTGGAAAAAAAGACATCATTAAAGTTGAAAACAGATTTCTAAAAGATTCAGATACAAATAAGCTAGCATTGATTGCACCAAAAGCAAGTGTAAATATCATAAAAGACTTTAAACTGGTTGAAAAAAGACGAGTTACTCTTCCAAATGAAATTGAACGGATTTTTAGGTGTTCTAATCCAGATTGTATAACAAACAGTAATGAAGACATTCAACCAATTATGGATGTAGTTGATAAGACAGGCCTTGTTCTCAGATGCCGATATTGCACAAGGATTTTGGACGTAAATGAATTAAAATATTATTAGTTAATCCAATAAATCGAATTTTTATTACTTTGTTTTTGGTTTTGCTTCCAACTCGTATTGATCATGAGTGAACTTGCGTGGACTTCCAAAAGGTTTGAACGCTCTACCGTTTCCATGATAAAATTTAGAGAAAAATTCCACATAGACCAATCTTGCTCCCTGAATTCCAGGTTCAAAGACACCTATTATAATATTGAAAATGTGACCAATGAAAAGAATTATTGTTCCAAGAACGATAAACGGTATTGAATGATGCAAAGTTTTTATGAAAATGAAATCGATTACATCAGCCAAGATTACTGAAGCTAATAGAATTCCAACAATTCTTGTGTAAGAAAGTATGTGACTAACTATGGAGGGTAACTCCATAATGGCTCTTGGACCCTCTCCAACAAACATTAATCCAATTCCTCCCAATAGCAATCCAAAGTAACCAATTCCTTCAACATGATGAATTGGATTTATGTGGCCATGATGCATCAATGCCAAACCTGTCATAACAACGCCCCATCCAAATAGCAGCCAACCTACTTTTCCTATAGCATGTTTAGTTTCTTTTTCTCTCAAGCTATTGATTATGCCAAGAATCAAACCAAATGTCACCATGCCTAGACCAATATATCCACTGATTAGCAATAGTCTGCGGAGACCTACAATGGGGCTAAAGATTGCACCACTTGCAGGAAGATGCATACCAAAAGCCGAGTTTAGATAATTAAAGAGATACCCATTGAGATGAAATCCAAAATACAAGTTAAACAAAATTCCTAAAATTATTGCGATTATAGCACCTGGTGTCATTGCCTTTGCTAGTTTAACCATTTGTCTTGGTTTTAATATCGTCAAAGCAAAGCTGCGCAGAGGTTTTGGCATGATGTTGAAATTGCGTTTTCCACCTTCCACTCTTCTTATTACCCATCTGCAAACAAGAAGTATAACAAGGCCATAGCCTGCATCACCAACCATCATTCCATAGAAGACTGGAAATATAAGACCAAAAATCAAAGTAGGATCAAATTCTTTTCCTTGTGGCAAGGAATAAAATCTAATAAAAGCTTCAAACAGTTTGAATCTTTTTGGATTCGCAAAAAGTGTCGGTGGATTTTCTTCAGTTTCTAGCTCATAGACAATTGTTCCTTTGGCATGTTTGTCTAGATTAGATTTGATCGATTCTAGTTTTGATTTTGGAACCCATCCTTCTAGCGCAAATGAATCAGATGTAACTCCAAGATTATCAATGACCTCAAGTTTTTTGTTTTCTATTTCAAGCTGTTCTTCTACACAAACAATATTTGCATAGTGTTCCTTGGAAATTTCCTCTAATTGTCTGTCAATCTCCTTTAGTTTTTGATTTAATTCATTAAGAACAGTACCTAGAGACTGTTTTAGTTGGGCTGATGTCCCGTTGAGTTTCGGTACAGCTTCAAGCTTAACGTTGTACTCTTGAACAGCAGTAGCAAGCGCATGAGGGGGAAAGTTTGGAAATGTGATAAGAACAATTCGAGTAATTTCTTTATCTTCTTTAGAATAAAGGAAAACATCCAAATTGTTTGCTTCTAATCCTTTCTTAAAAGCTGGAAATTGTTTAGAATCTAGACGCCCAAAATAAGAATGTCCAAGTACTAATTGTAGCACACTGAAATCTTCAGGAAAAAATGAGAACTCCTCAACAAGTTTTATGTTATTTTCAGTTTCATTTATTCTAGTCAGAAGAGTTTCTTTTTCTCGTTCTAGTGAATTAATTTTAGAATCAATATCAATTGATTTGGCTGCTTGCATTAAATTTTCAATTGTTGGAAAACGAAGACAATGTGAGACTTGGAGAGGAGGTAGAACAGTTTTGAAAGCCTTAATTCGAAGTAGTTGATCTGAAACTTGTTTGTAGTTATCATTATCACGCTCATTTTTGAGCAAAGGAGTTACATCTTTGGATAAAGGTTCCAACTGTACTATGCCCATATCGTGCAAAACAGAAATTACTACTTGTCTGTCTTTTCTTAAACCAAGTACTGCCATCATGGTCATGGGCACAGGTTTGAGTACCATTATTCTATACCTTTTAACAAAATATCTAGAATTCCTTGAACAGCTTTTTCATCAATTTGTGATGAGATGTTTTTTGATTTTATCTCTGCCTCCTCAATAATTTTTTCTACTTCAATTTTCGCTTTTTTCCTTGCTTGATCTATATTTGATTCAACTAATTTTTCCCCTTGTATTTTTGCTGCTTCTATTGCCTTGTCAGCATCAATTTGAAAAGATTTGACATCTTCTGTTACTTTTTTCTTAAAATTTTGAACTTCCGCCCATGCTTTTTCTTCACCTTCTTTAATTTGTTTGAGAGAATGAACGTATTTTTCTTGAGTCGACATGCTATACTCC
>CAZHDX010000132.1:0-4117 GCA_964531195.1 uncultured Nitrosopumilaceae archaeon | reverse complement strand
GTATTATTCTACGAGCCAGTTATCCTTGGACGTTTTTGGATACCATTAGTATTCCTAGCTGGATCATTGCTAACGGGATTGGCTCATGGCCTTGACTATAAATTCAGAGTACCCAAAACAAAAAATTGGAAATATAAACCACTCATGAATTTAGTTGCATCATTTGTTCTTTCATGGTTAGTTTTTCCTGCTCTTTGGAATTATAGGAAAAATCAATGGTTAACTAGATAATGTTAACTGTGAGAAATATCATAATGTTGATTTTGATTTTAACTATTTTACTCCCACATACTTCTTTTTCACAAAAATATGGAAATGAGAATAAAATAACTGTGAATAATGAAAATAAGTTTAATCATCAGTCGGTCTGGAATCACAAGGTTCCCAAATCATGTCATTGTGTAGCATTTAGATTTGATGATGTTCAGGATTATTACCTAAACCGTGTTCAAATTGCAGTCATGGATACATTCCAACAAAAAAATTCAAGTCTGACAATTGGATTAATAGGCAATTATTTTGGAAATGACACGCTGCTTCTATCATATATCAAAACAAAAATTCACAATGGTAGCTCTGAATTAGAAATAGCAAATCATGGGTGGAATCATGAGGATTTCACTACATTTAACAAATCTAGACAATCAGAATTGATCACAAAGACAAATGAAAAAATCCTTCACCTATTGGGAATAAAACCCGTTGTTTTTATTCCACCTTATAACAGTATGAACAATGATCTCATAGAAAATTTGCAAGAAAAAAAATTTGCTGTCATTAGCTCAAATGAGACGGAGATGAAACCTACTGACTTAAATCAGCAAGAATTGCTTTACTATTTACCTTCTACAGTTGTGACAGGTGATCTGAATAATGACAACACAAATTGGTATGCAATAAACCACACTCAAGCATTCATGAATATTAGCCATAGCCTGGCAAAATACGGCTATGCAGTTGTAGAAATGCATCCTTTTGAACATTCACTTCGAAATGGTTTACATATTAAGAATGAAGTTGATGCGAATCAAATTCATGAATTAAGATTATTAATTGACGAAGTCAGGAATAATGGCATCAAGATTGTAACGATGAGTGAAATTCCAAAATATGTCACTGATAAAACGATACCAGCGTGGACAAGCAATATTTTCAAATGGTATGAAGATGGAACTATTTCAGAAACAGAAGCTGTTAAAACATTGAGTTATTTAATTGAAAAAAAAATTGTAATTTTATGATTTATGCAATAAAATTATTCAAAAACCTTCAAGAAAAATTTTAATCATCACGTATCAATCAAGATCAATTTTGAGTAGTAATGATTTGTTTCCATGGACCTGATGGAACGTCTTCAAAATTGACAAATTGCCAGCTGACCACATTTCTTTTGTCTTTATAGAGATTAATAAAATCACGAACTGCTGGTGAAACATCTAATCCTGAGTTATTGTTCTGATGATTCATTGGCGTATCGGTCCCAAAAACATAGTTTACATCATTGTAATCAAATGGTCCTGCGTCTTCCCACTGAGCATACGCAGTCTTGTCATCTTTCGTTATCTTTATCCATCTATTTTTGATCATAGATTCTGAATCATCCCAATTTTTTTCATTAGACCAGTAGACTGCTGTGTATGCGTTATCTTTCCTGTTTCCATAATTATCAAGATCGCTATAGGGCAATGCAAAATAAAATGGGTTTTCCATAGGAGTGAATCCAACAGGAAAATATCCATTTCTGTCTTTAGGAGAATCAATTCCTCCGTAATGTTCTAACCATTTACTATCCCAAAAGCTTGACAAATTACTGATGTATTGATTATCTTGGCTCGCAGGTTCTCCTACCCAGAAAAAAGTGGTCGTTATGTTTTGGTGAACAGGATAAGAAGTCTTTTCTATCTTTGGATGATCAGTTATTATATCATTATTTTGCAGGTAGTTTATCGCTTTTATTTCATCGTTAGCAGTTATTTTTCCCTTCATAAACCACGTAAAAACATTTTCAAGCCAATTAGGGTATGTCACAACATAATCAACATTATTGGGAATTTCACTCATAGTTACGATCTTAAGTCCACTACTTTGAACTTGATCTATCAATAGCTCGACCTGATGAAGTTGAGTTTGATTTATTTGATTGGTATAGTTAAAATCATGTCGTATTGAAAAATCCTGAGGATGCATTGTAATTACTGCATATCCATATTTTGTTATGCTTCGCAAGATCTTTGCATAGATATAGTTGTCATCATAAGTAATCCAAGATGTGTTATTTGCATTTTCATTTCCAATATCTGCAGTTTCTGGAATCCTGAAAAAATCTGTAGTAGATAGAGGATATGGCGGATGATCCATTGTTTCATTAGCACTAACAAACTTGAAATCGTTTTGTTTTAGCGCTACAAACGTATCGTTGTTTATCATATTATACGGAGCGATAAATACAGATGGACGAACACCAATAAGATTATCTATCTTTCCATTTGATTGATGTAGCAGTACCCATTGCTGATTTTCTGTAAAGGTAGTAAAATCCTCATGATTCCACCCATGATTTGCTATCTCTAATTCAGGCGAATTGCCATCCACTGTCTGCTTGATGAAATCAACAAGTTTCTGATCATTACCAATATAATGTCCAATAAGACCAATAGTTAGTTTTGCATCTTTTTGTTGAAATGTATCTATTAATTGCATCTGTATGTCATCCAGCCAATAGTCCTGAACATCATCAAATCTAAATGCTACACAATGACATGATTCTATTGAAGCAAAGGAGGCTTGACTCATACCTATTAACAATAACGTTATCAAGATTGAAAAAATGAACTTCATTTGATGTAAAATCGAGTCTAGTAGCATATTACCAGCAGGGTGTGAGTTTTATGACAAAACATTGCTTTACTATCTCTAAAACATACTCGTGCTGTGGCAGCATTAAATAAATCAGCATTAAATAAATCAGCGGTAAATAATTTGGCATTAAATAAACCAGAGTTAAATAAACCAAAGCTAGATAAATTACAAATTTTTTTAATGTGTTCCATTTTTGCAGTTCTTTTTTTTACAGTCTATCTTATGAATACAAATCTAACTATGATATCACTTGCTTTTGGAGTTTTCATAGTGTTTTATCAGCTTTTTAGTGCTAAAAAATTGCTACTAAAATTCAAATCTGGAAAAAATTTGCCCTCACCATTTGCCATAGTTATGATAGGATTGCCAATTGTTCTTGCATGCGTTGCCAGCTATGAAGGGTACGCCATATGGGATTCTCCTACAAGAATCATAATTTTGTGGAGCATGACAATTACATTTTGGAGTACTCTGATGTTTGTTCCACTAGCAATATACAGCAAATACAAAGAAGATATAGTGCCAGCTCCTACAACATATCCATTTTTGAGTATTCTTGTACCAGCATATAATGAAGAAAAAGTAGTAGAGAGGACGATTCAAGGCTTATTGGAAACAGATTATGTCAACAAGGAGATAATTGTAATTGATGACGGAAGTAAGGATAATACTCTTGAAATAGCTAATAGATACAAGAACCAAATCAAGGTGCTGCACAAAGACAATGGCGGCAAAGCTTCGGCATTGAATTATGGAATAGCTTTTGCAAAAGGAGAGATACTTGTAATAGTTGATGCAGACACAATTATTGGAAGAAAAGCATTAAAACAATTAGTGAAGGGGTTTGCCGACAAAAATGTCGGAGCTGTTGCTGGAAATGTCAAAGTAAGAAACAGAGTAAATTGGCTGACTTGGTGTCAAGCTCTAGAATATGTTTCAGGAATTGAGATAATACGAAGGGGTTTTGATTTTTTTGGTTCTATCACAATTGTGCCTGGCGCTCTAGGAGCATTTAAAAAATCTACACTTGAGAGTGTTGGCACTTATCATAAGGACACTTTAGTTGAGGATTTTGATGCCACGGTCAAGGTTTTAAAATCTGGATCCATCATTTCGGGAACAAGTTATGCCACAGCTTATACCGAAGCTCCACAGGGTTTGCACGATTTTTACAAACAACGAAAGAGATGGTATCGAGGAAATTTACAAGTTCTGCAACGTCATTTTGAAGCTTTGTTTAATCCACGATATTCATTCC
>CAZHDX010000131.1:0-4120 GCA_964531195.1 uncultured Nitrosopumilaceae archaeon | reverse complement strand
GTCAGTTCTAAAAGCAACATGGCAGGCAATGGTAGTTTGTTTTTTTCTTCAATGATTTCATTGCCTATAACGATGCAACAAAATCCTCCTGGTTTGGTTACTTGATATACTTGAGAAAAGATTGTTTTCATTTCATCTATCCAGTCTTCTATAGAATCCCTGACTGTACCCCGATACCATTTTGTAGATTTGACATGTTCTTGATAGTTGATTGCATTGTGATATGGAGGAGAAGTGACAGTAAGTGCAACTTTGCTTTTCCCTATATTAGAAAGGTCTTTGGAATCAGCATTGATAATAGAATTGGATTTCCACACGACAATCCTAAATTGGTTCTCTATTTAATATTTGAATAAAGGCTTAATTTTACAAGATATCAACAAAAAACATGACATACAAGACATGCGTTACAGTGGCAGAATCCAACCCCTCAAAGTTAAAATCGATTTTAAAAAAAGTACTTGAAAGATCTGACTATGTAGAGATAAGATTTGATTTTATGGAACCAAACAAAATTCCGTCAGCACTGGATCTAGTACAAAAATATCTTAATAGGTGTGTTTGTACTCTAAGACCAAGATCCGAAGGAGGGAAATTTTCTGGTGATGAAAAAAATAGGATTTCGATTTTAAAGCTAGTTGCAGAATACAATCCGCATTTATTAGATGTAGAATACAATACCATCAAAAGAAATAGTAGCCTCCAAAAATATCTGAAAAGATCTCAAACAAATTTGTTAATTTCATGGCATGACTTTACAAAAACACCAAGTAACAATTTGCTAAAAAATTTAGCCAAGAAGATGGCAAAATTTTCAAAAAACATCAAGATTGTCACTACGGCAAGATCAATAAAAGACACACTGAAAATATTATCACTTTACAAATCTCAAAAAAATAATTCACTCATTGCCTTTGCAATGGGTGATTATGGTCGCATGTCAAGAATTCTATGTGTCCAGTTGGGCAGTCCTTATACCTATGTCTCATATGGCAAACCTGTTGCTTCAGGTCAATTTAGCTTAGATGAAATTAAATCAATCTTTAAACTGAGAAAATAGCAATGACAAAAACTTATGCTGTAATAGGAGATCCAATAGATCACTCCCTTTCTCCGGCTATACAAAATGCTGCATTTGGTTTTCTAGGACTAGATTGTACCTATATAGCATACAGGATTCCAAAAGGAGAATTGTCTGATGGAATTGAAGCATTAAAAAAAATTCAAATTGCTGGATTTAATGTGACCATACCTCACAAAGTGGACATGATGGAGTTCCTAAACGACATGGACGAAAATTGTAAAACCATAGGAGCCACAAACACGGTGGTAAATGAAAATGGTTCTCTTAAAGGGTACAACACAGACATGGATGGATTTTTAGATCCAATAAAAAAACGAAACATAGAATGCAGAGATTCCGATGTCTTACTCGTTGGTGCTGGTGGAGCAGCAAGAGCAGTCGTAGCAGGTTTTTGCAAAGAAAAGGTTCACAAAATAACCATTGCCAACAGAACAAAAGAAAAAGCAGAAAAGTTGATCAAATTTGCAGCGAATCTAGGTATAGAATCAGATTATACTAGCTTGACTGATGCAGGCAATATAACACGAAATTACAAATTCATTGTAAATGCAACCTCAGTTGGTCTAAAAGGTAGTGGTTCTCCCATTTCATCAAATTCAATAACAAAAGACTCGATAGTTTATGATCTAGTTTACATTCCTGTAGAGACGGAATTTATCGAACAGTCAAAAAAACAAGGTGCAACCATCATATATGGATGGGAAATGCTTCTTGGGCAAGCAATGCGATCTTTTGAGATATGGACCAAACGACAAGCACCATATCAAGCCATGAAGCTTACATTGTTGGGGAGATTTTGAATGCCACAAGCAAAAGCTATCATGCATGGTGCAGTTTCGATAGTAAATGCCATAGCAACAGGCAGAGGAGCTACACTAGGTATTTCGCTCAACGTGGAAGCAAACATTCAGGCTACTTCTGGTATGGGAATTTTTTTTGAAAATAATGAATCTAGTTTGAGCTCTCGGCTCATAAAAGCAGTAATAGAAAAAGCTGTTCCAAAGCCAGATATTGAAAAAAACAAAATTACAGTTTTGGTTAAATCACAAATTCCCTCTGGATACGGATTGAAGAGCTCCAGTGCCATTTCATCCGCTGTTTCACTGGCTTGTGCCAAACTATTTAGACCAAAAGCGACTGATTTAGAGATCATCAGATATGGCATAGAGGCATCTATACAAACCAAAGTAAGCATTACAGGAGCATTTGATGATGCGTGTGGTTGTTATTTCGGTGGGTTTGCTGTTACAGATAACACAAACCTGAAAATTGTAAAGCAAGAAAAAGCACCAGAAGATCTTACTTCGATAATTTTCATTCCAAGGTCAAGAAAACGTGGAAATATAAAAAAACTAGGAACTTTAAAAGGCGTTTTTGCACAAGCGTGGACACTTGCAAGTAACTCCGATTATTGGAATGCAATGATGTTAAATGGTCTAGCAGTATCTCCCATTTTAAATTCTGATCCTAGAATTTTAACAGATCTCATTGAGAGTGGAGCAATAGCGGCTTCAGTGTCAGGTAATGGTCCAGCTATAGCAGCAATCGTAAAAAAAGAAAATATCGCAAACATCAAAAGGGTTTTTGCCTCAATGGAAGGCTCTATTCTGGTTTCTGAAATCAATAACAAAAAGGCTGAAGTTTATGAAATGTAGAATCGAAAAGTCAAAACTTGAAGGCAGCATTGTTTGTCCTCCAGACAAGAGCTACACACATAGAGCTATATTTTTGGCATCACTTGCAAAAGGCAAAAGCCAAATAAAAAATGCTCTACTCTCAAGAGACACTATTGCAACAATTAATGCATGTAAAACCTTTGGAGCAACAATCAAAGAAGATGGTTCCAATTTAACAATTGAGAGTTCTGGCGAAGTTAAACCAAAAAATTCTAAAATTGACGCATCTAATTCTGGAACAACAATTAGGATTTCTGCTGCAATAGCATCACTTGCAGATACTAAGATTACACTTAGTGGAGATTCCAGTCTTCAAAAAAGACCCATGAGGCCATTGCTTGATGCTTTAGAAACCCTCGGAGCTGCCTGTACGTCGGACAATGGTAATCCACCAATGAGTGTGAAGGGAAAGATTTACGGTGGTAAGGTATCAATTTCAGGTTCGATATCAAGTCAGTTCATATCTGCTCTATTGATAGTATCACCAAAAACAGAAAAGGGTGTGAATTTGAACATAGAAGATGACCTAGTCTCAAAACCATATCTTGATTCCACCATTTCTGCAATGAAAAAATTTGGTGTAGAGGTAGAAGCAGTAAAACCTTACAAAAATTACAACATTTCAAAACAAAGTTACATACCTACAGATTTTGTAGTGCCTTCTGATTTTTCCAGCATGGCGATGTTACTTGCTGCCGCAGTTTTAATTGGAGATAAAATGAAGATTTCTGCCACATCAGGAGATCTTCCACAGGGAGACAAGGAGATGATATCACATCTTGAGAAATTGGGTGTCACAGTAAGTTTGGATAATGCCGTAACAGTGAAAGCACCAACATTGCTCAAGGGAGGAAAATTTGATCTTTCAAACACACCTGACCTTCTTCCTCCTTTAGCTATACTTGCCCTAAAGACTCAAAAACCAATTGAGGTTTACAACGTAAAACATGCAAGATTCAAGGAAACTGATAGAATTGCTATTTTGGCTCGTGAGCTTGCAAAGATTGGCATCAAGGTTCAGGAAAAAGAAGACGGGTTGATTCTTGATGCACCTGATATTCCAAAAGGTGCAGATTTGGACTCGTCTGATGATCACCGGTTGTTTATGGCGTTTTGTATTGCTGGCATGTTTGTAGGCAATTGTACTGTTTCTGATCCACAGTCAGTTGATGTCTCTTATCCTACATTCATACAAGACATGAACAAAATTGGAGCAAAAATCCACATAGATTAGCAAATACAATTACAGATTTTTCTTTAGATCTTTTTTCATCAAATAAAAAAGAGGCTTTTTTGTTAATGATTCCATCTCTAGTATGTTTTTTGCCTGAGAAAAAACTTGAATTCTTTCAGAGTTTGA
>CAZHDX010000130.1:436-4172 GCA_964531195.1 uncultured Nitrosopumilaceae archaeon | reverse complement strand
CTTGCTATCACTGTATATAGCTGCAGGTGAATCACAAGGTGTCCAAAGTGGTGCACTAAGAGGAACCACTCAAAACGATATTCTCAAAGAATACATTGCAAGAAACACCTACATCTATCCACCTAGACCCTCAATGAGGCTAATAGGTGACATGATAGAATACTGCTCTAAAAAAGTCCAGCAATGGTATCCGATTTCGATTTCGGGGTATCATATGAGAGAAGCGGGATGTAATGCCATTCAAGAAGTTGCATTTACTATTGCAAATGCTATTCAATATATTGAAACTTGTGTGGAGCGAGGATTAAAAATTGATGATTTTGCGCCAAGGCTATCATTTTTCTTCTGTTGTACAAGTGAATTTCTTGAAGAAGTAGCCAAGTTTAGAGCTGCAAGAAGAATTTATGCAAAGATAATTAAAGAAAGATTTCATGCGCGTGATCCAAAATCAATGCATTTGAGATTTCATGTGCAAACCAGCGGTGAATCACTTACTGCTCAACAACCTGACAACAATATCGTCCGTGTTGCCATACAATCAATGGCAGCTGTCCTTGGGGGTGCACAATCGCTACATACCAATTCAAAAGATGAAGCACTAGCACTTCCCACCGAAGCTGCAGTAAAAATAGCTCTTCGAACTCAACAAATCGTCGCTAGTGAAAGCGGAATTACAAAAACTGTTGATCCTCTTGCTGGTTCGTATTATGTAGAATATCTTACTGATAAAATCGAGGATGAAGCTAACAAGTATTTGAAAAAAATTGACAGGATGGGAGGTTCACTTGTGGGAATAGAAAGAGGGTTCTTCCAATCAGAAATCAGACAAAACGCATACAGACTAAAGCAGGAAATAGATGATGGTGAAAGAATCATTGTTGGAGTAAACAAATTTACAGACTCTGTAGAAGCAAAACAAGATCTCTTGAGAATAGATAACAGTATCGAAGTAAAACAAACAAAAAATCTAAAGGAATTACGAAATACCAGAGACAACAAAAAAGTGGAAGATGCACTGTCCAAGATGATCAGTGCGTCAGAAAAAGAGGAAAATTTAATGCCTCATATAATAAATGCAGTAAAAAGCTATGCAACACTAGGAGAGATAAGCAATAGCTTTAGGAATGTTTTTGGAATCTATCAACCAAAGGAAACATTCTGATATGAAAATAGATCATGTTGCAATTGCTGTAAATAATGTAGATGAAGCAGCAAAAGAGTACCAACAAGCTCTTGGAATAAAAGAAGTCGAATTTGAAACTGTGGAAACAGAAGGAGTCAGAGTTGCAATTTTACATCTAAAAAATTCAAGAATTGAACTAATGGAACCAACAAGAGAAGACAGTCCAATCAAGAAATTCCTAACTAGTCGGGGAGAAGGACTACACCACATTGCTCTTGAAACAGACAATATTGACGGAGAGGTAGACCGCATGAAAGGGTGTGGAATTCGATTTCTTGGGGAAGTAAGACCTGGCTCGCAAGGAACAAAAGTTACATTTATTCACCCAAAATCTTTACATGGGGTTTTAGCTGAGCTTTGTTCTCACTTAAAATAACTGGAAAATTATTCCATCATTTTTAATGTATCTGATGCAGTAATAATTCCAATTATCTTACTACTCTTTGATACCAAGATACATTTTGAGAATCTAACAAGTGTGACTAGGGTTTTTGCAGGCACGTTGAATTCAACTATGGGCGGTCGTGATTCCATTATCTCTTCAAGCTTTATTTTTTTCCTTTGGGTTTCATCACTATCTAACAGATGCTTGACAAGATCATCTTCTGTTATCAAGCCCACAACTTCAGTTCCGTCAAAAATTGGTATCTGACTAATCGAAAGGTCTTGCATTTTCTTGACTGCATCATGTAACGTATCCGTTGTCTTTAGTTTTGTAATGTCTTTACTACAAATGTCTCCAGCATTCATAGACGATTGACTCTCAAGAGACCATAATACTTCGAATATCTTTCTTGCCGTAGAGTAACTAGGCTGGCATCTTCCAGATTCTATTTGGTTAATCATAGATGTACTTACTCCAGTAAGAGAAGCAAGTTTTTGCTGTGTAAAACCAAGCTTTAGCCTTGCTTGTTTTATAGAATCTAGTCGGGGAAGCATTACAGTAAATTGTCAAACTCGATATTTCAGTCTTCTTTAACCGTTGATAGATTTAGTGGAGATTTAACAAATGATTTATCTTGAAATAGATTAGCAAATTCTAATTATCTATTTTTCTTTCTTGATTTCTTTGCTTTTGTTTGAGAATTTTTAATTGGTTTTTCAAGAGCTGCTTGAGCTGCTGCAATTATAGCAATTGGAATCCTGTGCGAAGAAGCACTCACATAATCAAGACCTGCCTTGTGGCAAAACTTTATTGAACTTGGATCTCCTCCATGCTCACCACATATTCCGATCTCAAGATGTGGTTTGATATTTCTTCCGTGTAAGACAGCAATTTGCATTAAACTTCCCACTCCATTTACATCAAGTGATTGGAAGGGGTTTTCTGTGAGTATTTCCTTTTCTAGATATTCTGGAAGAAATTTACTCTCTGCATCTTCCCTGCTAAAACTGAAAACTGCCTGTGTCAAATCGTTTGTTCCAAAGCTGAAAAACTCTGCAACTTTGGACATCTCTTCTGTTGTAAGGCATGCTCGCACAACTTCAAGCATAGTTCCAAAATTTATTTTTAATTTTACCTTGTACTTTGATTCTACATTAATTTTTATTTGATCAAAAATTTTCTTGATTTGAATTAATTCAGTTACGCTTCCAACCTGTGGAACCATTATCTGTGCAAGAGCGTTAACTTTTTCTTTTACGAGTTCTGCAGATGCTTCACAAATTGCTCTTATTTGCATCTCATAAATTTCTGGAAACGTTATACCAACTCTTACTCCACGATGACCCATCATTGGATTAATTTCTGCTAGCTCTCTGACTCGGTCTAGAATTCTTCTAGCAGAATCAATATCATCAGCACTGCCTTGCTTTTCGAGTAAGCGTATTTTATTTATCAATTCTTCAATGTTTGGAAGAAATTCATGCAAGGGGGGATCTAACAATCTAATGGTGACATGATACCCATTCATGACTTTGAGAATTTCTTTAAAATCATTTTTTTGAAGAACTGTTAATTTTTCTAAAACTAATTTTCTCTCCTCAACCGTTTTAGTCATAATCATTTCTACAAAAAGACCAAGTCTATCTTGTCCGTTAAACATCCTTTCTGTTCTACAGAGGCCTATACCGTGAGCACCATACTCTCTTGCAAGCTTGGCTGCATCAGGAGTATCTGCATTGTCTCTGATATCCAATCTCTTGGTTTTTTCTGCCCAATTCAATATGGTTCTAAACTCATCAGTAATTTTTGGCTCAATTGTAGGCACTTCACCAAGAAAGACATTTCCATCACTTCCATCTATCGTAATTACTTCGCCTTCAAAGACTATTTTGTCTTTGACCTGAAATTTTTTTGAGGCATAATCTATTTTCATCTCAGAACACCCTACTATGCAGGGCTTGCCCATTCCACGTGCCACTACTGCGGCATGGGATGTTTTTCCACCCCTACTTGTAAGAATTCCTACTGATGCAAAAAATGCAGGAACATCTTCCGGTTTTGTTTCTTCTCTTACAAGTATTACTTTGACTCAATCTTCACCCAATTGCACCGCTTTTTTTATGTCAAACCTTGCTATTCCGGTGGCAACCCCTGGAGAGGCTTCAATT
>CAZHDX010000130.1:0-426 GCA_964531195.1 uncultured Nitrosopumilaceae archaeon | reverse complement strand
ACCTTGGTATGCCGTGTGATCCCCTTGGGAGGGTTGAAATCCCTTTTTAATTAATTGGATAATTTTTTGTTGACTTTGATCCAATAGTTTTTGGTAAGATCTGGTCTAATTGTTCTGTTTGTAATCGTTGTATGGCTCTATTACGTGAAATCAATTTTTCCTTAACCATGTCGACTGATGTTCTTATCATCCCTATGGCATTCATTTTTGCTGAACGCGTTTGTAACATGTAGAATTTTCCTTGTTCAACTGTAAACTCCAAGTCTTGAGGCTCTTTGTAATGCTTTTCAAGCTTTTCGCAAGTTTTTACAAGCTGTGAAAATGTTTTTGGTAATTCTTTTGCTAAATTATCTATTAATTTTGGGGTGCGTATTCCTGCGACTACGTCTTCGCTTTGAGCATTTACAAGATACTCTCCAAAAATTT
>CAZHDX010000129.1:0-4188 GCA_964531195.1 uncultured Nitrosopumilaceae archaeon | reverse complement strand
GAGAGTCAGCTATTTATGAATCAAAACCCGGTCATTATAACCGTGTATGAAAGTATCACAACTTGACCTTCCACAACAACTAATCGAATTTCTTTCTTCTATAGGGTATCAATCACTTTACCCAACTCAAGAATCCAGCATCGAAGCTGGTTTGTTAGAGGGAAAAAGCCTTCTAGTTTCCGCACCTACTGCGAGTGGGAAAACGCTGATTGCTCTAATTGCCATATTAAACAATATTTCCAAAAAGAAGGGAAAAATAATTTATCTGAGTCCTCTAAAAGCACTCGCATCAGAGAAATTTTCTGATTTTAAAAAACTTGAAACACTTGATTTAGGACAAAAAATAAAAGTAGAAATTTCAACTGGAGACTTTGATCTAAAAGACAAAAATCTTGAAAAAAAGGATATTCTTGTTCTTACAAATGAGAAGATGGATTCTATAATTCGTCATGGTGCAGAATGGTTAAGCGATATATCGCTTATCATCGCTGATGAAGTTCATCTCCTAGGGGACGAGGATAGAGGACCAACACTTGAAATAATTCTAACAAAATTGAAATTGCTAGAACAAAAACCTCAGATATTAGCTTTAAGTGCTACAGTGACTAATGCAGATGAAATTTCCTCATGGTTGAATGCAGAATTAGTTGAAAGCGACTGGAGACCAGTACCACTTTGGGAGGGTGTGTATGATCAAGGCATAGTTACAATGCAAAACGGGAAAAAATTCGAAATAGAAACAAGTCCCCGAGGAGCTCCAGTGGATTTGGGAATAGATTCATTGAAGAATGGAGGACAGGCAATTTTATTTGCCGAAACAAGAGCTCGTTCTGTTCTTCTTGCGGTAAAAGCATCAGACACTATAGCAAAGAGCCTTCATGAAAAAGAAAAGAAAGAGCTAGATTATATTTCTCAAAAACTTCTTGAAGATAATGAACACACAGATTTGATAAAAAATCTATCTACTTTGGTTAAAAAAGGAGTTGCTTTTCATCATGCTGGTCTTAACCAGAATTGCCGTGATATGATTGAAACTGAATTCAGGAATGGAAAGATAAAATTAATTGCTTCAACACCAACATTAGCAGCAGGAGTTAATCTTCCTGCAAGACGCGTTATCATCTCCAACATTAATAGATACGATGCAAAGTTTGGAGGAAATAAACCAATAAGTGTTTTAGAGTACAAGCAGCTCTGCGGAAGAGCTGGTAGACCACAATATGACAGCTACGGAGAAGCTATAATTGTGGGAAATTCAAACCGTTTGGAATTAACTGATTTCTACATTAACGGAACTCCAGAACCCATAAAATCTAAATTAACTAATGATAAAGCACTTCGAATTCACGTACTAAGTTTGATATCTGTTACTCCGGGAATAAAAAAAAGTGAAATCATCGATTTTTTTTCAGAAACATTATGTGGTCATCAAGATAGAAAATCTACAATAAAATTTAAAATTCAAATCACTTTAGATTTTCTGGAATTAGAAAATCTGATAAAAGAAAAGGGCGAAAGATTTGTAGTCACGGAATTTGGTAAAAAAACATCTCTTCTATACATTGATCCACTTACTGCAGTTTATTTTACAAAATCTTTGCAAAAGGTTTCAAGAAGAGGGAATCATATGCTTGGATTTTTACACCTCATTACAAGCTCGGAAGATTTTTTTCCAAAATTTGCATTACGCAATAAAGACTATGAAACCGTAGGAATGCTTCTTGAGAATAATGCCTCTGAACTAATTGAAAGTATCTCAGAGTATGATTGTTCAAGAAGTCTTCTTGCGATGCATTATTGGATAAATGAATCAAGTGAGATTTTCCTTTCAGACAACATTGGTATTGAATCAGGTGATATGCATAGAATGGTAGAAAATGCTGATTGGTTACTTCATTCATTATATGAACTGGCTAAACTTAAGACTAGAGATGATCTTTTAGATGAATTAAACGTCATACGACAACGAATATCCTATGGAATAAAACCAGAACTTGTCGAATTGGTAAAGATTAAGGGAATAGGTAGAGTTCGTTCTAGAATCCTTTACAAAAATGGTTTACACAACATGCAAGATTTAGCTCAGATTTCAATTAGCAAACTAGCAGAAATTGAAAAGATAGGTCTTGTTCTTGCAGAAAGCATAAAGATGCAGCTGCAAAAGGTAAGATGATGTTAGACAAAATCATTCTTGCTATTCTAGTTTCATCTGTTTCCTTTTTTTCAGTTTACATAACAACGCCATTTTTAATTAAATTATTAGAAAAAAGAAATCTTACAGTAAAAGATTACAATAGAGTTGGAGGTGCTATGATACCACGACCAGGAGGACCTTCTATACTTATTGGTATCTTAATATCTGAATTCCTTTTGTATGTTTTTTTTCCCATTACAGAGATATTGGCAATAATAACTACAACGTCATTAGCCTTCATAGTAGGACTAATAGATGATAGAAAGGTTCTTGGTGGTTGGTTCAAACCTGTTGCCCTTGCTGTCTCGGCAATTCCTATAATTGTTCTAGGGACGTACAATCCGCATCTCTCATTTCCGCTCTTTGGATTTGTCAGAATCCCTGAGCTTTATCTAGCATTAATCATTTTTATGATTCCTGTTACTGGTAATACAATAAATTCAATCGATGTTCTCAACGGCGTTGCAAGCGGATTCATGACTATTGCTAGTTTTGCTCTTACCGCAGGCCTTTTTATAACAAGTCATTATGATATTGCACTTGCAAGTCTTCCTTTAGGATTTGTTTCATTAGCTTTTTACAAATATCATAAATTCCCAAGCAAAATATTCCCTGGCGATTCAGGTGCTCTAACTCTTGGTGCAATGTACGGGGTTTTAGCAATTGTAGGACATGTAGAGATTATAGCAGCAGTTGCATTATTACCAGCAGTAATAAACTCATTCCTATTTCTATCAAGTGTTAAACGAATAATCGAACATAGACAGATAAAATCAAACCCAGTGACGCATACAGACGATTTTAAGCTAATGTCTACTACAGATAAGAATGCACCAATCACTCTTGTACGATTAATTTTAGCAAGAGGTCCACTAACAGAAAAACAGGTAGGACTTATAATTTTTAAATTATCTTTCTTTTCAGGAATCCTGGCAATAATAACTGCATTCATGATGGAAATAAAAATATGAAGGGACTTCAAATTTTTATATTTATTTTTATAATGTGGATTTTAATTATTGTGGGAGGCGGATTATTAGTTTCCATTATTGCTCCAATAGAAATAAGTGGGTATGGCAGATTGGACTCGATTTTAGACTCTGGAGCAAAAGCAACAATTGCAATAGTTTTGGTAGTGGCATGGATTTTTACTCTTTCTAAAATAAAAAACTGGATCTTCCATAAACAAATAAAAAACTAGCTAGATTCCCATTCTTTTTTCTTTTTATTGTATTGTTGTCTAGAGTACTTGGTTTTAGCAGGCACTCCAGCAACAAGGACACCAGGAGGAACATCTTTTGTAACAACAGCTCCCATGGCAACAACGCTATTTTTTCCTACAGTGACTCCAGCCTTTATCACAGCACGAGAGCCTATGACTGCTCCGTCTTCTATAACGACACCAATCATCTTTTTGCTAGCAGGATAAGGGTCATTTGTGAGCGCTGCAGCAGGACCGATAAATACATTTTTTCCGATTCTTGAGAGGGGAGGAATGTATACCATTCCCTCAATCATAGTGTTTTCACCTATCTTTACATTATAATCAACATGAGCAAGAGAACCAATTTTTACATTGTCACCAATTTCTGCATTATCCCCAACATACGCAAAATGCCATATCCTGACATTCTTTCCGATCTTTGCTTTCTTGGAAATAAAATTTGTAACCATGCCTCATAAATGCCAAGGTGCTGCTTGCTTAATTATTTTTTCAGGCAGTTTGGATTGATTTCTTTTTAAAAATTCAATATCCTGCTCTTTGTTTCTTAATTCATCGGGCAACATTATTGGAATTTCTTCTATTATAGGATAAAATCTAGAACATTTTGAGCAGTATATGGCACCTTCTAATACAATTTGTTCTTTTGAATCAGATTCAAAAATTTCTAAGGGAGAATATTTGTCTATGGGACATGCTAGAATTTCCATCATTTTCTTGTTCATTTGAGATCGAGATAAATCGGAATTCCTTTTTGACTAGATAAAAGTGC
>CAZHDX010000128.1:0-4242 GCA_964531195.1 uncultured Nitrosopumilaceae archaeon | reverse complement strand
TTCCAAGATATTTTATCAAAAAGAGAGGAAATCAATGCGCATGTTAGAACCATAATAGAAAGTGAAGCAAGCAATTGGGGAATCGAAGTGACTGGAGTCGAAATAAGGCAGGTTATCATTCCGCAAGAGCTAGAATCTGCAATGTCTATGCAGGCTCAGGCAGAGCGTGAGAAGAGTGCAAGGGTGACATACGGAGAATCAGAGGTTCTCGTTGCAAAAAAGTTTGAAGAGGCTGCACAGGTATATTCTGAAAACCCTGTTGCCTATGCATTAAGGCAGTCAAACATGTTGTATGAATCAATCAAGGTACAGGGAAACACCATAGTAATGGTTCCATCAGAATCTCTCAACTCGATTGGGTTTGGAAACTTGGGGACTACAATAGCATATTTGGAAGGAACCAAAAAAGCGGTTGAAAAGCAAAGATCAACTGATAATAAATCATAAAGTTCAGGGCTGGTAAGGAAACTTTACCAGACTTTCTTCTTTTTCAAGTATCCTTCATTGAAGCAAAAACAAGTTATCGTAAAGCTTTTTGTTTTGTAAAACAATAGTTTTATCGTGGATAATGATCAAAAAGAATTAAAGTGCAAGGAGTGTGGCATGAAGTTCAATGATTCCGAACATTTGGAAAGACATTTCATATTTGCACATAAACCTAAACATGATGGGTTTGTTCAAAAGTGGTATTGGGAAAACTAATCGATGAATTATTTTGAACGTGAGATTTAGAAAGGAGGGAATTTTTATAATCTTTTTTCATGATTAATGTTTCTTAAATGCAGTAATAATCCCTCAGCTTGATTTGTGAGTTTTTGTATCTTGATGTCACTAATTTCCCCTTCATCAGCAAAAGCGGCACCAACCACGGAGATAATGACACCTTGATGATTTCGTATCGGAATAGCAACTGCTGCCTTTGCGTTCACTGCTTTTGCACCCTGACGCACATTCCCAGACTGGTCGTCCTTGAGATTGCAAGTCTTTATGGGTTCTCCCTTTTCTAGTGCCAAACCGGCCATTCCTTTGCCTGATGGTAGCCAATTTACTGTTTGTAATACTATCTCAGGGATATTTACTGCTGCTGTCAACCGTAAACCTTGACCCTCACAAATATGAATAGTTCCGGCTATAGCACCGATATTATCTAAGAATAGATCTAGCCATTCTTGAAATTGTTCTTTCATATTGTCCATTGAATGGGTAAACCCATTTTTATTGATTATCGATATATTCACTAGCTTTGTGATTTCTCTTTTAAAATCTTAAACAATGCATTAATTATTGCAGATGCGCAAGGACTTCCTCCTTTGCGACCCTTGTTTGTAATGTGTGGTGTATCTAGAGTTTGCAGTTCTTCTTTTGATTCCACGGCACACACAAAACCCACTGGAATACCGATAACAAGTGCAGGTTTTGTTTCATTTTCCCTTATCATCTGAATCAGCTCTGTTAGTGCTGTAGGAGCATTACCGATCGCAACTATTCCTCCATTCATTTCTAATGCAGCCATCCTCATAGAAGTTTGAGCACGGGTTTTGTTGAGTTTTTTTGCCTGTTCTACAATATTAGGATCAGAAATGTTACAAATTGCCTTGTTTCCAAACTCTCTCAAGTTTTCCTTGTTTAATCCGCCAATGACTCCATTTACGTCGACAACAACGTTGCAACCATTTCTTAAGGCATCTATTCCGTTTGATATGGCATTTTTATGAAAAATGATCATATTTTGTCTTGCAAAATCAAAATCTGCTGTTGCATGAATGACTCTCCTAACTATGGGCCATTCATCTTTTGAATATGAATGAGAACCTATCTCATTTTCAATTATTTCCATGCTCTTATCTTCTATTGATTGACCTTTCTGAGTAATCATTTTTCTACCTCTTTCGCTCTTTCTATAACTAGATCTATTAATTTGTCATCTGTTCCAAGATGATCTGTTATGAAAATATTTTTTATGTTGGATTTTTCAATTGCTGGATTTAAATCCTCATAAATATCTCTTTTGACATGTGCTCCTCTGTGCAAAAAATATGGGACTATAATTAAGACATTTGGATCATTTTTTGCACAGGATTCTACTCCTTGTTTGATGTTTGGTTCCTCAATTTCTAGCCAACAAAGTGATACATTTCGATAAGAATCTTGTATTCCATCGACAACATATTGTAAAGAAGTTTTTGCATTAGGATCTTTGCTTCCATGACCAATGAGCAAAATATCAACTTCTTTTTTTGAAAATATAATTTTGTTTTTTGGAATAATATCTTCAACTTTTGCGTGAACAATGTCTAACAGGGACTTGTGCAAGGTGATAGGTTTTGCAATTTTGATCTTCATTTTGCTTTTTGATGTCATTTTAATTGCTTTGTTTACAGCCAGCTTGACTTTTTTTCCAGGATATAAAAAATAAGGAACTACAGTTAGGGCATCCAAATCTTGTCTGAAGCAATTTTCCATTCCCTCCTCAATGTATGGGGGAACGACTTCCAAAAAGCAATAGTCTGAGAATTGATATTCTCCGTCCTTTTTGGCTTTGGAACAAATGTATCTCAACTCGTTCTTTACCTCGTCCTCCCTACTACCCCTATCTATTAGCAGCAGACCGCGTTTCATTTTGAGATTCTCGCAATTGCTACAGTTAAGTTTGGTGGAAATTTCTGTTTTTCAACAACTAGTTTGCCACCAGAGCTTAATAACGCAGAAGCCTCCGAAACGCTAGGTGTACCCTCAAAGGCTTGAACAGTTTCTGATGGATTCGGGATGGTTATTTGGGAAAGTTGTTCTTTTTCAAAATAATCAATGGAAACGTTCCACTCTTTTGCAAGATCTTGTAATCCTGCAACATCGGCTTCCTTTTTTATTGATGAAAATTTTGCGATTGACTTTGGACTAAGCTTGAATTTTTTCATACAAAATTCTACACCTTCTCTGATTGTATCTTTGGTAGTATCCCAGTGAAGTCCGACTCCGACAACCAATGATTTTGGTCTGTATACTACTGCATCTCTTAACAATTCTTTATCCTCGATTTCTTTATCAGAAATTATCAGATATCCCTTTGAATCAGAATTTTTCATGTCTTCAAAATTGTTATAAATTACTACATTTTGTGGTAGTTCTTTTTTTGGAATCCACCAATCCTTTTCTCCAGCATCTTGGTATATTCCAATTTTTTCTTCATTGACCATTAGAGCACTGATCCTAGTGACCGTAGAATCATCGTCTATCTTCCACCCAAATTCCTTTCCAACCAAATCTACTGCAATTGTTTTATTGACATCAGCAGCAGTCGTAATAACAGGTGTTGCACCTAGTGCTTTTGCAATATCTTCTGTGAGTTGATTTGCCCCTCCCAAATGTCCTGAAAGAGTACTAATTGCAAACTTGCCGGCATCGTCTATGACGACTACTGCAGGATCTGTTTTTTTGTCCTTCATATGGGGTGCTACCAGCCTAATCACTGCGCCAAGAGAGAATATGCAAATGATTGCCTCATGATTCTTGAAAATCTCTCCTATTTTTGCCATAGTTGAGTCTTCAAACCATTGTACTTGTGAATCCTTATCTGAAAACTTGGAAGGGGCAAAAATTTTGCAGGATGGAAATTGTTTTTTTAATGATTTTGAAATTGAAATCCCATTTTTTGTAATCGCAAGTATGGCAACCTTTTCCATACTTTGAATTTTTTGGAACTAAAAATATCTGTTGCTATGACGGATATCGTCCTATAATCTTGCCTTCAAAATCAAACATGATAATGTCTAGGTCAAATTTGGCTTCAGAATGAGTTCGTAATTGTTTGTATACTTCTGAGCAGATCATCTCAAAAAGACCTTTGATATTTTCTTTTATGGCAATTTCATATACATGTCTTGCAGTGTTTGCCTTTTTTATTTCGATGATGGTTTCATTTTTTGCATTGCATCTTTGTGCAAGCTCTGAAAGAAATTGCATATCAACCTTTGAGCCCTTGACATGAGTTTGCTTTACACCCATTGCAATTTTTGCAAGCTTGCCGATAAAACCTGCAACATGTGCTTTTTTGATTGGTCGCTTTGCACATTGTTGAATAGTGTATCCTGAAAAATCTCCCATCTGAACAAAACAATGATCAGGAAGTTTTATGTAATTTCTCGAAAAATCTTCGCTTCTTCCCCCAGTGGTTAGTACAACTGTATCATTTCCCATTGCAATATTTACTTAAAGTCTTTGCCTAATTAACGCAACAACAACAAA
>CAZHDX010000127.1:0-4263 GCA_964531195.1 uncultured Nitrosopumilaceae archaeon | reverse complement strand
TGTACTTCCTTGGCTGCGCACTCCGGACAATCAGTCAATGACGCCAATCATCAAAATTATCCATAAAAGCCTTTGCCAATTTTCTGGTACGCGGTCTCTATCGTCATCCCTTTCGGTCAGTTCGCCCATCGAAAATGCCGCGTACCAGATTTGAAATTTACCAAAGAAAAATTATAATCCTTTCTAACTTTCTAGCATTTCAGAAATTATTTTTGCTGTATTTTGTGCACCGTTTTTGTCAAAATTTTCAGAGAATTCAGTAACATGTTCCAAATATGATTCATAGTTTGTTCGAATTTTATGAATTCCTTCTATTACCTTTTTCTTATTTGTTGCCAGGATACCTAGATTTTTCTCTTCTGCCCATCTTATCTGATTTGTGTGTTCATCATAGATTGGTATCCCTATGATTGGTTTTGCATTTACCCCAAGAATTTCTCCCATTGCCGTGTGAGAACCGTTTATCACAGCATATTTGCATAAGTTTAATACTGAATTTTTTTCTTGTTCTGACAAAAATCCAATGTCGATTTGAATCCAATCAATCTTTTTATCAAGAGCATTAGAAATAGAATATGTTTTACCATTTTTTCCCGTAACTTTATCTATTGATGGATCGTTTTTAGCATGAGAAATTATTCTTTTTTCATTAAACATCTCATCTGTGAAAACTTGTCTGTATTTTTTACTAGTAACTTCATTGGTAGACTTGTTGCCTGTTTGCATCCAATATCCAAAATCATCATTTTCTATTAATTTTTCTAAATCTGATTTTGCTTTTTGAGCTACTATTTTTTTATTGGAAATATGACCTGCGTAGATTATTTTTTCTTTCAGTTTATCTGGGAAATTCAGATTATACTCGCACATTGTGTTTGGAGGAGACGAATCAGCCACTACTATCTTTGTGGCTTTAGCTATCTGTTTTGATATATAAATTAAAGATGGATAAAAATAAGTGTGTGATTTCCAGAGTTTTGGTTTGAATTGATTTGTGACAAATACAGATTTAATTCCTCTTTTCTCAGCGAGCACATTTGATCCAACATCTCCATCATTTATCACCAAATCAAATTTTTGAGCATTGTATAATTTTGCTTCTTCTAATAGATAATTCGAAATCTGTTTAACTAAGGGAGGATTTCCTGAAACTGGAAATAAAAAATTCCAGAGCGAATGAGCAACGCTTGGGCCTTTCTTTCCGTCAATTGGTGTTGGCATAAGAATTTCATGGATATTTTCTTTTTTCGTAGAAAATTTTTGAAGTAATTTTTGATATATTTCACCTTTACTTGAATAGTGTACTTCAAAATCAGATTTTATGTATTCGTGAAGAATGGTATCTAATGCCATCATTCGAGTGTAATGACCATTTCCCCACGGATAGATGAATTCACCTATTTTAAGCACGGCTTAAAATCAAACCTACCCTTTTAAATTCTCAATGATCAGATTTTAGTGAATCAATAATATCGTGTATATTTTTTGTACCTGTTTTAACTACAATTGACTTTCTTTTTTTTATTGCAATTTGTGAAATCTTGAGAATTTTGTTTTTCTGAATATTTTTATTGTTGAATTTTAACTTGCAAAGGTTTTGAATTTTAGATATATATTTTTCTAATCCTAGCTTATTAGCATCTTCAAAAATATTATCAATTGTTAAAAGAGGAAACCACGGCATCAAACCTTTTTTTAAAACCATTCCAGCAATGTATTCAATAAACCATACAGGAAATATTAAAGATGAAACAGCAATTGAGATCTTTTGCTTCTTTGTTCTAACTGCAAAATCCGTCAGTATTTCTGTAATGGTTGCAATTTTAAACAAAATACTTGTACTATTCGATGAGTTTAGGGGAAGCTTACTAAAGTGGAGTTCAACCTCATCTTTTACAATATGTATCAATATTCGATTTATCATTTTAATTATATTCAGAAGATCTGGCTCATTTCTATAGCAGACTAGAATTTGTGGCTCAAAACCCATCTTAATAATCTGGAGGCAAGAAATTGCTGATAATTCATCATATACGCAGCAAAGAATTTTTTCATTATGAGAATTATAGGGAATTCCGCCATTTCCTTTGTCGATAAAGATGCAGATGTAAGAGTGCGATTTTGTGAGATATGTGTAAACAAGTTTGTCATGAAGTGTTTCTGAACCGGGCTTTGTTTGCAGATGCGAGGTTTTTTCTATAAGAGAAGAAGTTGCAGCTAATTCCAAGTCTTTTGGAAGATAATCTGTTGTTTGTCCTTCTATTTTAACTAGAAATTTTTCACCTTTAAGAAGAAGATTTGTTCCAATTTTAGTAATATTGGAAAGCACGGTTTCAAAATGATTTTCTACCTCAATTGCTATTGCTATTCTCTCAATTCCAAAAAGCATTCCTATTATTGAAGAGGCAAGGACAGGATCCTTTGCATCTATTATTATTAATGAATCATTTTGCCGTATTTTGTCATAATTTTGGTTTTTTATTTTTAAAATTTTAGATATATTTGAAATCAGAAGATCCATTTTATTTAGTGAAAAAATTGTGGGGAAAACAGCAACTACTGTCCGTTCATTCATTCACTTTGATTGTTTTATGTTCTTTATAACTCTAGAATGGATTATCATTGTAATTGATCCAGTAATAATTATATGACCAGAAGAGTCGCATTATTCTATGGGCAAATTTACCGCCGAACAAATTAATCAGCTAAATAAAGATCTTAAAACTCCCCAAGAAGTTCTGAAATGGGCAATTGATAATCTTCATCCAAAGCTTGGAATGGCATCAAGTTTCGGTGCAGAAGATGTAGTAGTTATTGATATGATGATGAAGCTAAATCCAAAAGCTAGAATATTCACATTAGATACAGGAAGACTCAATCAAGAGACTTATGATGTAATGGACGAAATACGAAACAAATACAACATTAACATTGAAGTCATGTTTCCAGATCAAAATGAGGTTGAACAAATGGTTCGTGTAAATGGGATGAATTTATTTTATCAAAGTATGGGAAACAGAAAACTTTGCTGTGGAATAAGAAAAGTTCATCCTTTGAATAAAATGCTTATGACACTAGATGGCTGGATAACCGGACTCCGAAATGATCAGACACAAAACCGTGCTGGTTCCCAAAAAATTGAGATGGATGCACAACATGACAACATGATAAAAATTAATCCGATTATAGATTGGAATTGGGATCAAACTTTGGATTATATCAAAACTAACAACATTCCATATAACAAATTACACGATAAAGGCTATCCAAGTATAGGATGTGAGCCTTGTACACGGGCAATAAAACCTGGTGAGCCACTAAGAGCAGGACGCTGGTGGTGGGAAACGGATCCAGAAAAAGAATGCGGTTTACACGCAGATCATGGTAACAAGTGAGATTTATTGGAACAAAGTAAGGGATTTGTAAGAGCCCATGGCGGCAAATTAGTAAATAGAACAATAACAAAAAATTCACCTGATCTATTTTCAATATCCGTAAATGGTGATCTTGCCAATGATATTGAAAATATAGCGGATGGAATTTTTAGTCCTCTTGAGGGATTTCTATTAGAACAAGATTTCAAATCAGTTGTAAATAAAGGAAGATTATCAAATGATATTCCTTGGACAATTCCAATTGTGCTTGATGTAGATAAAGAAACTGGTGCTAAAATGAAAAATGCACATGAAGTTAATTTGAAAAATCCTGAAGGTGACGACTTTGCAATTTTGCACGTTGAAGATTTATATCGTTTTGATAAAAATGAAACAGCAAAAAATATCTATGGTACTCTAGATCCTAGCCATCCAGGAGTAGCAAAAACTGCTGCTATGCAGGATTTTTTGGTTGGAGGAAAAATTGACTATATCAGAAGACCAATGGAAATACCTATACGAAAATATAGAAGGACACCAATAGAGACAAGAGCAAGTTTTGAAAAGTTAGGATGGAAAACTATTGTAGCCTTTCAAACAAGAAATGTGCCTCACGTAGCTCATGAAATGCTTCAAAAAACTTCACTTAACACACATGATGGTCTTTTTGTAAATCCGTTGATTGGTAAGAAAAAATCAGGAGATTTTACCGATGAAGTCATTGTAAATTCTTATGAAACTTTAATTCGACATTATTATCCACAAAACAGATGTTATCTAGCAACCCTCCACACGGAAATGAGATATGCAGGTCCAAAAGAAGCAATTCATCATGCTATAATGAGGAAAAACTTTGGATGTACTCATATAATAATTGGTCGTGATCATG
>CAZHDX010000126.1:0-4265 GCA_964531195.1 uncultured Nitrosopumilaceae archaeon | reverse complement strand
AAGACAAATACAACGAAGATCTTGAAAGACTGCAAAGATGTGATATTCACTACGTAACACCAGACCTTAGAATAATTCCATTCTGTGCATTTAATGTTATACCAGAGTGGTATAGAGATAGAATTCAAAAGAAATACTCTACAACAGTAGAAGAGTGGGAACAAAGAGTGGGTGCAAAATTAGAAGATGGCCTATACAGGGGTATTATGAGAAGAGGATCTGGCGACGAACTTGCTGCTGGTTGTGCAAAAAGCCAGATGTTCCACGAAGCATCTCAGGCATTAATGTAAATTTCTACAGTCAAATTCATTTTAATATTCTGAAGTTTTTCATCTAATACCTTAAAAGCTCTAAAAATAGATTTCAAATATTGCAGATCCTATTTATCTCACCAACTCAGAAGGGAATAGGTGGAATAGCTCAACATGTACAAGGACTATCTAACTTTTTGAAACAAAACGGACATAGGATAGAAATTTTATCATCCGAAAATACTTTCACACTTCCAATCAAAGGTTTGAAAAATCCAAGTTTTATGATTTCTGCTTTTCTTAAAACTAAATTAAAAAAGGGTAATGATATTGTTCATGCACACAATCTTCCTGCTGCATTACCCATGAAAAATGCGTCAGGAAAAAAAATTCTAACTTTGCATGGAATTTATTCTAAGCAAATTGATCTGTTACATGGCAAAACTACTGGTAAGCTCTCTAGCTCTTATGAAAAAGATGCATTAACTTGGGCTGATGCAATTACGGTGATTTCCAAAGAAGCTCAAGAATACTACACCAAGCTAGGATTCAAGGTCTATCTTGTACCTAATGCAATAGATATCTTGGCACTTCCCAGAGAAAAGGAGAGACTTTACGAAAAACAGATCATCTTTGCTAGTAGATTGTCAAAAGAAAAAGGAATCTCAGATGTACTTTCAATGTCCGCAAATCTACCTCAGGATATCCATCTTTTGATTTTGGGCTCGGGACCAGAAGAAGAAAAAGTACATGAAGCTGTAAAATCAAGAAAAAATATTCACTTTTTGGGATTTGTTCCAAGAGAAAAGACAATACCTCTAATCCGTGGCTCAGATGTATTGATTCAACCATCCTTAGTTGAAGCGATCAGTTCTACATTGCTTGAAGCGATGGCGTGCAAAACCCCAATAATTACTACAAATGTGGGAGGAAACAAAGAACTGCTTGAACATAATAAAAGTGGGATTATTATAGAACCAAATTCACCACAAAAGATCCTTGAGAGTATTATTGATCTGTTTTCAAACAAAGAAAGAGCGGAGAAGTTAGAAGAAGAAGCATTCAAAAATGTTCAAAAATATGACTGGTCTCACGTTGGAAAACTTTACTTGGATATCTATGAATCTCTTCTGAAATAGTCAAAAGGTTATCAAATAACTCAGATGTGAGTATTATATGAAAACTGCTATCGTAATGGGAACAAGACCCGAGATCATCAAACTTTCACCAGTGATACACCAAATAAGAAAAGATGATTTTTTTGTCATTTTTACTGGTCAACATTATGATTACAATCTCAGTCTTCAATTTATAGAGGAATTAGGAATTCCCAAACCTGATTATTCCATGAAACTTGGTAGAGAAAATCCTACATTGCAGATTGGTGAAATGATTACCAAATTAGGAAAAATCATGCAAAAATTAAAACCTGATACAGTTGTGGTAGAGGGTGATACAAATACGGTGCTGGCAGCAAGTATTGCCTCCTTAAAATCTGGTATTCCTATCAGTCATGTAGAAGCAGGACCGCGCAGCTTTGATTGGAGAATGCCTGAAGAACACAACAGGATCCAAGTGGATCATATCTCGGAACTCCTTTTTGCACCTTCACACTACACAAAAAGAAATTTAATATCGGAAAATGTTCACGGCAAAATCTTTGTAACAGGAAATACAGTTATTGATGCGATATGCATGTATGCAGATGCAGCATCTAAAAAATCCAATCTAACTACGGATTTAGAAGATTTTATCCTTATGACCCTTCATAGATCCGAAAATGTAGATAACAAAAATATCCTATCATCAATAGTAAAAGCCATACTTGATTCAAACCAGAATGTCCTATTTCCTGTACATCCACGTACCGTTCAAAGACTGCATCAATTCGGACTCTATCGCAAACTACATGATTCTGTAAATGTGCTAATGATGAAACCAGTAGGATATTTTGACATGCTCGAGTTGATGAAAAAATGCTTATTCATTGTTACTGATTCAGGAGGAATACAACAAGAAGCAACCTCTCCTAAAATAAGAAAAAAAGTTTTGGTTACAAGAAAAACAACTGACAGCCCGGAAGCAGTTGCAGCAGGTGTAGCAAAAGTGGTAGGAGTTGGAACAAACATGATACTATCAGAGATCAAAAAAGCTATCAATGATCCAAAAATTCAAACAAAAAACACACCGTATGGAAAAGGAGATGCTGCAAAGAAAATTATTAAAATAATGCGGAAATACTTCTAACTATTTTCTATATTTTTCAAGTAAAGGGGACAAAATATTTTCCCATGAAAACTTTTGAACCATTGATCTTGATAAATTTCCCATTTTTTCAATAAGGATTGGATCTTGAAGAATCTTAATTGCCTTTTCTGCAAGTTCATCAGCATCATTTACAAAATAGCCATTTTCCCCATCCTTTAGAACATCATCTGAGAGACTTCCTGTCTTGGCTATTACTGGTAGTGATGAAGCCAAGTATTCTAAGACCTTCACTGGAATTGAATTAGCAGTAGTTGGTGTAAGCTGAAGAGGTCCAATTGCAAGGGATGCGCTTGAAAGTTGTTCTGGAATTTCATTTCTATTTATCCATCCCTTAAATTCTATATTTTTAGAAATCTTTTTTTCTGAGACTATATCATGCAATCTTTGCATCTCAGGACCTTCACCCAAAAGGATTATCTTCGTATCAGGCAATGCACTTATGATTTTTGGTACAGCATCCAGCAAAATATCTAATCCTCTATGATGATACATTACTCCAGAAAACAGGATTTTTCTTTCACGTATTTTTTTTATAGTTTTAAAAAAGGAAAGGTTAATACCATTTGGCAAGATGAAAATTTTTTCACGAGGAATTCTATAAAAATCATTTACTATATTTTTAATCTGTTCGTTTAATACTAGTATCTCATCTGCACCATCTAATGCTTTTTTGTTAAAACGTTTTTCAATTTTTCTCTGGATGGATTTTAGACCATGTGATTTTTCATATACTGCATCATCAATTTTGATTATTGCTGGTTTGCCAAACTTTTTTGCACATGAAACTGCAACATTTGGTACTAGGTGAAAAGGATGAAATATTGTAAAAACAAGATCAAATTGTTTTTCTTTAAAAACTTCTTCTGCTTTTTTCTTTAGATTTCCAGTACAGCGTCTTGCGGCAATCTTTAGATTATCTTTTGAAGGTGTTTCCACTCGTATTATATTGAGATTTTCAGACATCAAGGGCTCGTATCTCTTACCCTTCCAAGTTACATCCGGTACCAAAACGGTAACACTGTGACCCATAGATGCTATGGTATTTGCAATGTCAAACGAAACAACAGGTCCGCCTCCACTCATTGGTGGAAAGTGAAAAAATAGAGTCAGAATTTGCATGAATATAGACTTTTAACCAAGAAAAAAAGTTTAGGATAAAATGGAAATAAAATAAAAGGTAAATAAATGATATTATTCATTTTATAGAATCATTAACTGATACAACAACATTAACATCTATGCCGCATTCCTTACCTAAACTTTCAGGTAATGAAAAAAACACCCGCGTCATTGGAGGAGAATATTGAAGACGACTATTATTTAATACTTAAATAATAGTTGCTTTTTGTACGTAAAATAAGAACCCACTCATCAAAAATGTTCTTGTACAACGTCCGGCTTGAAGTTGCGACCATCTCTGAGGTCTCGAGTACAGCGCCCGCGCGTAATTTTGCGACAGACTCGAATTGCTCACCCGGACCTTTTCGTATATTGACGCATTCTCCTTCGAAGCTCGGTCCGCAGCTATCTGTCACTTCAATATAACGATGCTTCGGCGCAGGCCCTGCAATCGGCAGAAGCGGTGGCGGCGGTGCATCAGCTTGATTTGCAGCGGCGACCATCATTGCAGATGGTCCTTTGTTGTTGGTCGGGAGCCACGCGACGGTACAGAGCACGAGAGAAAACGCCGCGGCTGCCCCAAACGCCATCACGAGTCCCCTCGCCGCCATCCATCTATTTTCTGAC
>CAZHDX010000125.1:0-4280 GCA_964531195.1 uncultured Nitrosopumilaceae archaeon | reverse complement strand
TGGTAATATTTTCATTGTACTTATCCATAAATGAACTTCATCTTTCCATTTCTTGTTGGAATAATCAAGAAACCATTGATTATCTAGTAATTTTACTACACATTCAGCACCACATCTACAACGAATTGGTTTCTCGTTCAATTCAAATAAAATATCTGCATTTTTACTCTGTAATATCCATTTTTTGACATCCTCTTTTGCTTCAGCAACAGTTTTCTCTGCAAATTTTCCTGTGTTTTTTCTTAATCTTCCACCGTAAAATTCCTTGGCATAAAGCTCTTTTGTTGCTTCTTCAAGTTTCGGATTGTTTTGATTTTCAATTTGAAATCTGTCAATAACTTCTTTAGCTGGAATTTCTCCAAACCCATCTGTCTGAATTATTGAGATGGGAATAATTAATCTTGCAATACTTGAAAGGCTCTGATCTATGTCTTTAGCTTGTTTTATATCTTCCAGAGCTTGATAATCAAAAGGTGCATGAGCAGGGACTGACATTACAATTCCTGTGCCGTTATCACTTTTAACAAAACTTGCTGGAAGTATTGAAATTTCATCATTCCTATCTGGAATTTTTACTTTTTTACCAACAAGTTCAGATCCTTTTATATCCCCTATGATTTTTACCTGTTTATTAAGAAATTCTAATTTTCTTGCGCATTCCGTACTGATAATCCATGTTTCATTGTCTACTAAGGTAATCTTGTACGTAACATTTGGATTTATCCAAAGATTTGTCACTCCAAATATTGTTTCAGGTCTTAGTGTTGCTGTAGGTAAGATGTATTTATCAAATCTGAATTTGATTAGTATGTATTCCGTAAATTCAGGCTCTACATCTCCTAAAGTATCATGTTGAGATACAGGATTTTGATCCTTTGGACACCAGCCAACAGGATGAGAACCCTGAATAACAAGATTTTTGTTTTTTAATTTTCTAAACTGCCACTGGATGAATTTGTTGTACACAGGATCTATTGTTGTAAATTCTCTTCTCCAATCAATAGAATATCCCATCTCTATCATACCTGATTTGATTTCATGATGGAAATAATCCGCAATTTTTACAGGATCTGAAAATTCTGCAATTTTCTCTTTAGGAACTTTGTAAAGTGACCTAAAGGCTTCAATTAGTTCTTTGTCATTTTCTTGAACACGTCTAGCCATTCCAAGAATTGGTGTACCTGTATAATGAAAACCCATGGGAAAGAGAACGTTGTAACCGCACATTCTCATGAATCTTGCATGAACATCAGCCAAAGTGTAAGTCCTTCCATGACCTATGTGTTGAGGAGAATTCGGGTATGGATATGCCACTGTTACAAAGAATTTATCCTGAGATTTTGGGTCTGCTTCAAAAAATTTTTCATCAAACCATTTTTTTCTCCATTTGGATTCTATCGATTCCCAATCTATCACAAAATCACATTTCCAAAATTAATCGCTCTGCAGCAAGCAATGCTTCTTTTAGTTTTGATAAATCCTTTCCTCCCCCTTGGCCAAAACTATCACTTCCTCCCCCTGAGCCTCCAAGAATTTTAGAAATATCACGAACTAAATCTCCTGCTTTTTTTGTTTTATTTGCCTCTGATCCTGAAAATACGATTATCCTTATTCCATCATTTTTCAAAATTAACGAACAATATACCATTGATGGTTCTATTTTGATTGTTTGTTCTCCCACAGCAATGTGAAATTCTTCATCAAGTTCTTCCTCTATGGTTGCGTACATCTTTACCTCGCCAAGATTTTTTGCTTGAGATACAGCATTTTTTGCATAAGATTCTGATACTCGTTTTATCAATTGTTTTAGTTTCTTTTTGGATGAATCTGCATCTTTCATAGAGTGTTCAAATGATTCTGTTACCTTTTCTTTGCTAGAGCCTAATAATTTTACAATATGTGAAAGCTTGCTATCTTGATTTTGAGTATATTTTATTGCAGTTTCACCTGACACAAATTCAATTCTGACAACTCCATCTTGAATTCTTTCTGCTTTTGTAATTTTAATCAGTCCAATCTCTCCAGTTTTTTTTACATGCGTGCCTCCGCAAGCCTCAATATCATAGCCTTCAATGTTTACAATTCTGACTAGTTTTACTGGAACTACACCTCCTTGATAAATTCTAAATCCATATTTTTGTTCAGCTAACCCTCTTTCAAATTCATTAATTATTATGGGCGTGTTACTTCTAATAGTAGAGTTTGCCAAACTCTCAATTTTTACTATATCTTCCTCAGATAAATTGGAATGATGTGTGATGTCTAGCCTGCCGTAATCTTTTTCCTTAAAAGCCGAATGTTGCCAGATCCAAGAACCTAGAGTTTTTCTTGCAGAAGCATTTAGTACATGAGTACTAGTGTGATTTCTTGTTATTCCATACCTTCTCGCTGAATCTATTTTACATAGTATAGTTTCTCCTTCTTTTAGTGTACCTTCTTTGATCTCATGAACTACAACAGAACCGTGTTTGTTTACATCTACAACATCATGAGGTCCAATCTTTCCATGATCTGGCTCCTGACCGCCTCCTCTTGGATAAAATGATGTTTTATCTAAAACAATTAGATTATTTTTTATTATTTTGACAACTCTTGCTTCAAACTCTTCTGGATCTTGCTTATAGAATAATAGTTCAGTATCAGGAATTCCTCTTAAATCAAGATCTTCTTTTTTATCTTGCTTTTCTGATTGGTGTAAATCTGATAACCGTTCATAAAAAGTAGCTGGAATTTCATTAATTATTTTAGCTTCTTTTAAAAAATCGGGAGTTATTCCATCAGATTCATAAAGTCTGATAATCTCATCAACAGTTAATTTCTTATTTTGATTCTTTAATGAATTTGCTATACTTCTCATTCTTGTTTTAGATTCATTATACCGTTCTCTTTCTATTCCAATTATGGTTTTAACATCATTTCTTGTTTCTTCTAACTCTGGATAAGTTGAATTCAGATAATTGATGTGCATATCAACTAGTTCCTTTAGATCGAAATTCCAACCAAATCTATCCATAGTTGCAATGGTTCTTCTTAAGAGCATTCGCAGATTGTAGCCTCCTCCTACGTTACTAGGCAATGCACCATCAGAAATTGCAAAAATCAAAGTTCTAAGATGATCAGCAATTAAGTAAATTCCTTCAAGAGGAGCTATTGTTTTATTGAATTTGCCCTCATCAATTCCTGCCTGCTTTGAGGCAACTTTTCTTGCAAGTGTGATATCATTCGAATTGCCAAGATTTTTTGCTATTGCTATGAAATAATCAGATATGCCTTTAAAATCAATATCAATCCCCACTTTTTGTACGAGATTTTTTGTTATCGGACCAAAACAACAATCGTATGCAGTGGGAGTACCCATGGTAATCCATGCAAACCTTTCAAGACCTGCTCCCATGTCTATTACTTTTTGATCTAAAACAGAATAGTTATCTAATTCGCCCTGAAATTCAGTGAAAACTGCATTTCCAAGCTCTACCCCTCTGACATAATATTCTAATGAAGAACCAAATGAACCTCCTCCTGCCCAAACATCTTCCACGAAAACTACTTCTTTTTTATCAATGCCAAATCTCTCTGTTAATAATCTAAAATCAAGTTCCACGCATCTGTCTTTCCAATACCCTTGTGAATTCGGAATACTATGTTGACCTATCATGCAAAAGCTTGAAAAGTGCCTTCCAGTTACCCCCACATTTTCTATATCTTTGAATCGTAGACAAGTTTGTGGTACTATCAAAGGATTTGCAGGGAATTCAAAAACAACCTTTGAACCCATTATTCTTTGAAAATCTACAATTGATGCGATGGTAAAATAAAGATCATCTCGCCATCTGCACACCACTGGATATCTATTAATTGATTTATGACCATTTTGAACAAAAAAAGTTTCTATCTCTTTCCATGCTTGAACATAATCGTATCTTTTTTTTGTAGGAGGATTTCCTATGAATGAATAATTACTTTCAGAATCCTCAGGACAAAAATTTTGATCGTTATCGATAGTCCAGAAATATCGTTTACATTTTATACATGATTTTCTTAGAAACCCTTGAGCATCAAATAGATCTACTTTATAATACCTATTTGGATCTGTAGAAAACTTTGCAAGAATTTGTTGCTTATCCATCTTTGAGAAGTTTTCGGAATGACCGATATTAAGTATTCTCAAGCAACACATTAAATATGATCTTTTTTAAGAAAATATTGTGTTTGGTAAAAAAACATGGCAAGAGGGTGATCATGTTTTCACATCCGTAAGTAATGGTGAATATAGAAATATC